>JAIRLU010000005.1 GCA_031259215.1 Treponema sp.
GGGGGAGTGAATACAGGGACAAGGTGTCTTCGAGCCAATGGGTATACCCTTCGGTAGTCCTGACAGATACATACCCCAAAAGGTTTTGAAGCTACCGCATATCGGTACCGCTTTTCAAAAGATGGGTTGCGAAGGAATGGCGGGGGCGATGTATCGAAAGCTGCTTCTGAATCGGGGCTTTTAATGGCCTTTGCTTACAAGAAGGGCAGTCCAGAAAAAGCCTGTCATCAATATCCTAAAGCCTACAATAACGGTACCTGGAAGACTCGGATATGAATAATACCACCAGTTCAAACATTGGTCAGATAGGGTAAGAGTTTTTCCTGCCATGCTCCTGCTTTAGAGATACAGGCTTTGACGCCTCTGTTCTCTAAAGCCTGCTGTTCCACTTCTGGGTTATTTGATGTGAGGACGATAATAGGCCCCCTATAGGAAGAAGCATAGATGCGCTTAATGAATTCCTTCCCATCCATATCGGAAAGGGCCATACCTGTAATGACCACCGAAACATCCTCCCGGTTAATCGCTTCCAGGGCATCGGCTCCATGGGAAAAGTATGCTCCTATAAATCCCTGTTCCATCAAAAATACTTTCATTAACTTCCTGAAAAACTCGCTATTATCCACATGAATAATGGTTTTCATTAAATACTCCTTTGCTATTCGGCATAAGCGAATAGGTTCTTTAACAATAAAAATACGGTATTATACCGATGCTGACCACCTCGGAAGTGGAGAATATCACTGTTTTTTGTATTTTCAAAGGCTTTTTTATAAAGGTCAGATTGTGAGAAAGCCCTTGCTATTACTGAGTTTACATGGATGGGTATAAGAAAAGAGAATCCCCCTCTCTAAAACTCCTAGGGGGATCGTTTCTTATGTTTTACCGTCCCCGCTACCCATGCAGGGACCCCGCTTAAGATCAGGGCAAAAGGTACTACCAACGCCTGGCTTACCTGATTCTGCTGGTAAAATCCAGGGAAGAGCTTAATCACCATGGAAAGGATGCTTCCAAAAAGCACGGTGCCCCAGAGGACCTTCAAAATCTGTTCGGCCCGAATACGTTTGTGAGGATCCTTACCAAAGGCCAGGGTGAGCCCCAGAGGGATGGCCCCTAAAAGCAGGGGATTTATAAAGAGGATATTACTGTTATGGTAGGTATAATCATGGTTCGTGAAAAAGCTCATAAAGAACAGGATCGAACCGGCAATCCCAAAGAACAGTCCCAACCCACTCTGACTCAGCCCTCCCAGCAGGCGGTAGCAGGCAGGCCGCCGGTTTCGGGATACCTGGATAGCCCCCATTACTCCGGCAATAAACAGGCCCAGGAGGAGTGCCCGGATCCACTGCTGAGGGGGCGTATCTAAAACCACAGGACGGTTTACCGCCCGGTTAAGCACTTCTACTGAAGCAACCAGTTTCCGTTCGATCCCTTCCAGGTCACGATAAGGGAAATCGGCAATCCGATTGCCAATCTCTGCGGGGAGAAACATTTCTTCCCAAATACTGAGGGGGGTATCAATATTCTGTCCCATCAAGAAGTTGAGGAGCCAGTCAAAAAACGGGGAAAACCAGGTGTGCCGGCGGACATGCTGACGCAGGGTATAACGGCCTGGGGCTGCACCAAACCGTTCCTTAAATTGCCCATCTGTGGCAAGATCCAGGATGTCCCGAATCCGCGTGGCACAGTTGTCCCGAAAATGGTGGTAATAATAATCCCGATTCTCCGGGAGGATGTTGGTTTCCGCAAAATCCTGGATTTCCACTCGTTTTTTCGGAGGCAGATCCAGCGTATAGATGGTTACATCCCGGTTAGTTCTGATGTAGGCCCTGATATTGGTCTCTGCAGGGGATGCGCCACAGCTATAGAGGAGCCGGCTAAAGGCAAAATTAACAAAAAAGTGGTCCTTCTCAAAAGAGAAGAGCCCATAATCATAGAAGCGGGCCTTGCCCGTGATGCGATCTTCAATGATAAGGCCGATATGGCCCCACCAAAAATACAGTTCATCCCCAGGTCCCATCACCGCGATCTTGATGGTCAGGTAGTCTCCTCGGCTGGCCCCTCCCTCGCTTTGAGCCGCCAAAGAGGGGCCGGAACACAGGAAAAGGCACCAGAGTCCTGCCATAACAAGACCTCGTATATGCTGGTTCAAGCGCTGCATCTGATACGGATTACCCTGCATACATGCTCCTATAACGTGAACTCCCTGCGCTCCTCATGGAGCACGGTTAAAAACCAGGTGGAAGGGCATAAAAAGCCACCTTTTCTATAAAAAAGGGGAAACTCCTTAGGTAATCGGTGGGCCTTATTCCTGCCTTTAATGTCATCAACCTACTGGCTCACCTGCTCATTATACCCATAGTTTCTTAAAAGTACTAGGAACCATTAGGGCAGGAGGATTTTAAGAAACGCAATAAAAATAGGGCCTTGAGGCTGTTCCAAACCCCCTAAGTTCGTGCAGCGAACCCTACCCACAGCTAAGAACACCCCCTGGGAACCTCCCCACATAGTCCTAAACTTGACCCATATTTGTATTTATTGCCTGGTTCTAGGACAGACCTTTCCCCAAGGAGTTTTCTGTTGGGGACAAACAGGGGAACCGCTATAGAACACGGGGCGAATAGGCGCTCCTTATCCGGGTGTCGGCACAAGGGGAACCGGGAACAGGAGTAGAAAAGCGGTTTGGGTCTCCGCTTCCCTAGAAGGGGGTCTGACCCGTATACCCCTATCCGCTTCCCCTCCAAGCTCCGCTTCAGGCGGTTCCCCTTCGAGTATCCGCGACCCATAGCGGTCTCCCCAGATATGCCCTTCCCGTGCTTGGGCACGGTTGTACCGCTGGGCAAACACCTGTTTCAGCCATTTCATGATAGTTGGAAGTTCCATACCCTCTGCAGGTTTGATATAGAACGTAAGCCTGTCATCCCCAAGACGCAAGCCCCGAATCTCGAAAACAAACCGCACTTTCGTCTCATGGAAGACCGTGGCCAACAGCCCCAAAGCCCGAGGCTTACGGAACAGGGGTTCCCGGTTGTTGAGACGGGTGTGAATTTCGTACCATACCCCTTGTTTGAGTAAACGTAATGGTCTCATAGAGTATAGTAGGGATGGACCTGGGATTTTGCTTTACCAGGGTTGCCGGGAAACCGGCAATCTCCGAACCAATGCTTCTCCAAATACCCCTTACCATTTTTGTGGGTCAAGTTTAGAGTAAAAGGCCGGGGTCCTTTCCGGCAAAAGGGAATACTCCATACACATCCTTCAAGCAGATACGGGTATGCGCCCTGGAATTTCCCATTGAATGCCTTGTACTTTTATGCTCAATTCGACTAAAATAAATATGAAGTAGTTTTATCCCTTCTTCCCTGTTGAAGGCGGGTTCATTACACTAATATGTATGGAGTTTTATACATGACAATACTTGGGGTGGTACTACTGGTTTTCTTTATTGTGGTGGCAATCCTATTAGTCTTCCTTGTCTTGGTACAGAATGAAGAAGGGGACAGTCTAGGGGGTATTTTTGCCGGAGGAAGTTCTTCGGCATTCGGGTCTCGTTCGGGGAATGTGTTAACCCGGGCTACGTCGATTTTGGGGGCCCTCTTTTTAGTGCTTAGTTTTAGCCTTGCCCTGGTCAACCGGACTCCCAGCGGAGCCGGGGTGGAATCTGCGGCCCGGTTACTCTCAAACGAGGGAGACCGGAATTGGTGGCAGGAGCAGGAGGCTGCACCTGCTACGCCTTCTGAGGAAACCATCCCTGTTGAAACCCCTGCAGGGGAACCATTGAGCCTTGAAACCCTTTTGGATGAAGCACCGCCTACCGAAGATCCGGGTGTGGTAAATTCAGATACTGGGGTTGCGGAATAGTAGTATAAGAGAGGGCACTATGTTTTTGTATGATTTATTTCCTCCTCAACTCATTAAAGTTGGTTTAGAGTCGGAAGACAAAGATGAGGTTTTTGAGGAGCTAGTGGATTATTTTTGCCAAGTGCAAAGGTGCGATGAGCGGGAGGAAATTCTTACAGCCTTAAAGGCTCGGGAATTGAAAATGTCCACAGGGATACGGAAAGGTATTGCCGTTCCCCACGGTCAAACCGATATGGTTGAGCGTATGTATGGGGTCTTAGGTATCTCAAAGCGGGGAATAGAGTACGATGCCCTCGACGGAGAGCCGGTATACTTGGTATTTATGATCCTCGCCCCGCATAAGGATTCAGAAAGACATCTGCGGCTCTTAAAACGCTTGACCCAGTTATTGGATAATGGGGAGTTTTTCAGGGACCTGATGGTACAGAAGGATGCTCAAGGTGCTTCGGGGCTTATTAAAAAATATGAGGATATCCTCATTGCCTTGGACTAAGGGCTAGTACTTTCTCTGTACTGAAAGAGCGGAGAAGGTATGAGGGATAAAGGATGGGTATATGAACGAGCAACCGGTATTGCGCCATTTATTGCAAGTGGAAACCGAAGCTGCGGTCTTGGTGGAGGATGCCGAGGCAGAAGCAGACCGGCGTCTTGCAGAAGGGGAAAAACAAAACCGTAAACGGTACGATGAACGGTATGGTCGGGAATTTGCGTCCATTGATGAGGAATATACCAAAAAACGCGCTGCCCTAGAAGCAGCGTATCAGCAGGAACTGGATGCGTATCGGGAGAGCCTCAATGCTCTGGCGGTCCACAAAGAGCGGTTTTCGGCGCTGGTGGCTACCCTGCTTCCTTTGAGTAATTCGTAAATAAAGGAAGGGTGATGCTGAGAGCAGGGGAACGGGCTTACGGGTATGCCAAAGCCTGTGGGATCATCGGAAAATCCTTTGTTGGGAAAAGGATCTTGAATCTGAGCGGCGTGAGCCGACTTTCCGATCTGGATCGTTTGATCTTTCCCCAAACCAGGGGAGATCTCCCTGAACGGGAACTGCTTGTTGACCTAGAAGCTCGTATCATTCAGCGCTCCGTAAGGCAGATCCTGACGCTGATGAATGCTTTTATAACGCCTCCGAATCTGTTGGTTCGGCTCATTCGGAGTTATGAATACGGGGATATGAAAACGGCCCTCAATGCCCTCGCCGCCGGAGCAGCAAAAAGCCCGGGATTTACCGATATAGGCCGGTTTCGCCGAGTTGCCTTTGAAGCCTATCCTGATGTGGAGGCTATGGTGAAAGGTACGGAATTTGAGGGGTTGCTTAAAGACATACGCGCTCTTAAGCGCGGGGGGCTACAGGATACGGTGGCCTTGCAAATCAAGATAGATACCCTGTATTACACTGCCCTCTGGGAAGACCTCCATGCCCTGGGAAGAAAGGAGCGTAGGACTATTGAAAAGATCCTTGGTGAAGAAATAGCCTTACGAAACGCGGTGTGGGCCCTGCGTTTGAGAATCTATTATGACCTGTCCCCTGAAGATATCCGGGAAAAACTCATAGCCCTGGAATCCAAAAAGTTCCTTGCCCCGGCAGAGGCCTCTCTTTCTATGGCCTTGGATACCCGGGCCGACTGGCTTGGGTGGAAATACGCATCCTTGCTGAATCCTGAAAAACCAAATGAGCATTGGAAAGCCGACCCCCGGTATCTGCAGAATGCCGCATCGGAATATCTGTATCGCTTAGTCCGCATGTCCTTTCGGCACTGGCCTTTTTCCATGAATTCGATTTTTTGTTTTATTAAGTTGAAACAGTTTGAAGAGAGCCTCTTGACCAGTGTTGCCGAAGGGCTTGGTATGGGTATGTCAATCCAGGATGTGTTTACCCTGCTGGAGGTAGCATCATGATACGTCCCCGAAAAATGAAACAAATCGAATTGACCGTACTTGAGCGGGATGTGGATGGGCTGATTACTTTTTTGGGGCACCGGGGGGTGATGCAGTTTTCCCAAAACCCTGAGCTTCAGGTTCCTTTTGATGAAGCCCAGGCGAAACAAAAGGGGGCGGCTCGTGCCCGAGATGAGGCCCTCTATCAAGGTATCCAAGAGCAGCTTGAAAAGCTCAAGAGGGTTTCCCTTTATCTGGGGATTGAACTGCCCGCAGAACCGGAGGAGGCGAGTCACTTTCCTGGGCCTAGTGATGCAGCTGTGGTGGAAGAGATCCATGTCGCCGTAACCTCGGTCAATGCTCAAGAACAAGCGTTGATCCAGGAACAGGAGCACCTTCAAGCCACGTTGAACGAAGCCCGGGCCATTATCAATCTGAATGCTCCCGTGAGCGCCTTGGATCAGCTTTCCTATCTGACCTTGCGGATTGGGCGGCTGGATCCCAAAGAACAGACCGAGTTACAGGAAAGTCTCGCCAACCGGGCAGTGGTCGTCTCTCTGGGAGAGGATCGGGTAGTGGCGGCAGCTTCACGAAAGGGTCGTTTTGCCCTGGATTCGGAACTCAAGAAACACTCCTTTATTCCCATCACGGTTTCCGAAGGGTACCACCAGATTCCACCGGAACTGCTTACCAGCCTTGAGAGCCGCCTTGCGGAGGTGGTTCGAGACCTGCAAAACTTAGAAGAACGTAAAAGGCATTTTAGGAATGACTATGGGCCAAAGCTCCGGGCCTTGGCCGGATCCTATAGTATGGCTGCTATAGCGGCTCAACTCAAGAGTGAACTGGTAGTTTCGAAGAACTTATATGTCCTATCCGGTTGGGTACCGGCAGATATCCTGGAAAATCTGGTGGCGGATTTGACGCACCTCACCGACGGCCGCGTAGCGGTACGGGCCTTTAACCCTGATGAAATAGCAACGGTTAAGGAAGGAAAGGAAAAGGTACCGGTTTTACTCAAACACGGTGCCTTTGTGCAGAGCTTTGAAAGGGTGGTCTTTTCCTATGGAGCCCCGCTCTACGGAACCATTGATCCGACTCCCTTTGTGGCGGTGTTCTTTACCATCCTGTTTGGGATCATGTTCGGGGATGTGGGACAGGGTTTTGTGCTTTTGTTGTTAGGGATCCTCGTAGGAAAGCGAGGTATCAAGGCCCTATCTGGTTTCAGGCTCTATGCGACGCCTCTTATAGCAGTGGGTATAGCTTCCATGGTTATGGGACTGTTGAACGGCTCGGTTTTTGCCCATGAGGAACTTCTGGTGGTACCTACTCAGAAGATCCTGGGGTTTTTTATGGGCCTTGCGGGGCAAACCGGGGAACCGCCGGAGCGCATTCTTCACCTGATGCCTGAAGCGGATAATATAGAAAAGCTCTTTTATTTCTTTGGCTTCACCCTTGGGGTAGGCATCCTCCTTACTTCCATCGGTTTATGGGTCAATATCATCAATCAAATCATACTTAAAAAATACGAAAAGGCCTTTTTTTCGAAAACCGGAATAGCGGGCGTACTGATATTTTGGTATGCTCTTTTTATCGCGGTCCGCTGTCTTCTGGGAGGGCATTTTATCTGGTTTGATCTTCTAGGGCTTATGGTACCGGGATGCTGTATTTTCGTTGGTCCTGTAATCGGACGGCTCATTTCCAAAGAGCGGCCCCTCCTGGCTGAGGGATTGATGGTTTTTATTATGGAGGGGTTTGTGGAAATTCTGGAAACCCTATCCACGTATATTTCTAATACCGTGAGTTTTCTTCGGGTGGGGGCCTTTGCCCTTTCCCATGGGGTGCTTTCGTTTATTGTTTTTACCCTTTCCAGTATGGTGTCCCACCTGACCGGAGGGTCCCTCTTTTCTCTGATCATTATGCTGGTAGGGAACACGGTGATAATACTCTTGGAAGGGATGATCGTTGCCATTCAGGTGGTGCGTCTTCAATATTATGAGTTTTTTAGCAAATTTTTTACCGAAACCGGGGTGGAATTTTCTCCCTTCCGATTTCGTAGGGAGGTTAAGTCATGAAACGGGTTATTATCATGCTTGTGCTCGTGTTTGTATCCACTGCACCGGTTCTGATCTTTGCTCAAGAAGCCAAAAGTGCTACTCCGGTGTCATCTGAAGCGAGTGCTGGTAACGAGTCTGCAATATGGAAGTATATTGCTGCGGCTTTGGCGGTGGGTATCTCCTGTATTGCCGGAGGTATTGCAGTGGGTCAGATTGGAGCGGCCGCTATGGGGGCTATGAGCGAAAACCCTGAGCTGTCAGGAAAGGCCTTGCCCTATGCGGGTCTCGCGGAAGGGATATGTCTCTGGGGCTTCCTGGTGGCATTGCTCATCTTGGTCCTCAACTAAAGGTGGAATTTTTTTTTATCGGTGATCCAGAATTGGTAACGGCCTTTCGGTTTATCGGCATTCGGGGAAAAGGGGTGGTTACTGGTGATGGCGCGAGAGCGGCGTTCCTGGATATTATCCAAGGGAGGGATGAACCTTCCGGTGCCCTTTTGACCCGAATGAAAAAAATTGAGCATTGTCAGATCCTGATTATCACCGAAGAGGTGGCGGATTGGCTGGGGGATATCCTGGTCCAATGGCAATTGTCGGATCAGTATCCCCTGGTGGTAGAGGTTCCCGGTATGATGGGTAAACTTCCCGGTCGTAAGACCTTGGTGGAATCCATTCGAGAGGCTATCGGAATCCATGTATAACAAACTAAAGCAGGATAGGTATGGAAGAATTGCAATCCACTGAACTGTTAGACCGGGAAATATTGGAGGATGCCCGAAAAAAGGCATATCGCATACTCAAGGCTGCAGATGAGGCGGTGCAAACCGGAGTTGAGGCATGGGAACAAAAAACCAATGCGGCTATTGCCGGGATCAGACAAAAATATGCCCAGGGCTTCGAGACGATACAGCGGGAGCTTAAGGCCCGGCTTGTCCTGGATAAGCGGCGGATTCGGGCGGAAAAAATTGAAGAACTGCTCACCTCCGCCCTCAATACTTATTTCTTCAATCTCCCTCGGGCGAGGCTGCTTTCCTTGTTGGAAGGAACCTTGCAAAGGGGCGTAGCGGAAGTCCAGAAAACCGGAGAGCCGGTTGCCGGTTTTACGGTGCAATGCCAGGGTTTAACCCATGCTGAGGGAGCACAGATCCTTAAAACCAGTCTCCCTGGGGGAACCTGGACGCTGATCCCGGCTGATTCAAGCCTTATCCAGGAAGAGCCATTCCCGGAGATAGTGGCAGATGCTCCGACCGTGCAGATTACCGCTTCCATTAAGGGGCTTGGAGAGGCCCTTTTGGAAGATAAGCGGGCAGAATTGGTGGAGGCCCTCATAGGATCAGCGGTTTTAGGGACCGAGGAAATCCCGGGAACCCAGGGGGTATTCCCATGAGTGAAGGCCAGGTAAAACGCATCGCCGGTCCCATCATCCGGGTTACGGGGCTCAAGGGAGCCGGACTCTTTGATGTGGTGGAGGTTGGAGAGAAACGTATCCTCGGGGAAGTGGTCCGCATTGAAAGGAACGAGGCGGTGATCCAGGTTTATGAGGATGATACAGGGCTCCAGATCGGGGCTACCGCATCCTCTACCGGCAGGCCCCTCTCGGTGCGCCTTGGGCCAGGACTCATCGGTACCATCTATGATGGGATCCAGCGGCCTTTGGAATTTCTCTTTAAACAGTCTGGGGTTTTTATGGATCCTGGCGCCCGGGGAGAACCGCTGGATCCTTCCCGTTTATGGACCTTTATCCCTGATCCGGATCTCGAGGAAAAAATCGGTACAGGAACATGGGCGGTGATTCAGTCCGGGGCGGTCCTGGGTACGGTCAAAGAAACCGAAAGTATTACGTGTAACATCATGGTTCCTCCCCATTTCCACGGGGGGAAGCTGAAAGAACTGGCCCCCCGGGGGGAATATACCTGTAATGAGGTGATAGGACGGACCGACCGGGGAGAGGAGCTATGCTTGGCCCATTGGTGGCCGGTACGGATTCCCAGGCCCATCGCAGAACGGCTTGCACCGGATCAGCCCCTGGTTACTGGGGAACGGGTGATCGATGTGTTTTTCCCCTTGTCCAAAGGGGGGACTGCGGCCATCCCTGGGGGCTTCGGTACCGGTAAGACTATGACCCAACATGCCATCGCTAAATGGTGCGATGCGGATGTGATCATCTACATTGGTTGTGGAGAACGGGGCAACGAGATGACTGACGTCCTCACGGAATTTCCCCATCTTACAGACCCCCGGAGTGGCAGGTCCCTTATGGAGCGAACCATCCTGATTGCAAATACCTCGAACATGCCTGTTGCAGCCCGGGAAGTTTCGATTTATACGGGGGTTACCCTGGCAGAATTCTACCGGGATATGGGCTACCATGTGGCGATCATGGCGGATTCTACCAGCCGCTGGGCCGAAGCCCTACGGGAACTTTCCGGCCGTATGGAGGAGATGCCTGCGGAAGAAGGTTTCCCGGCGTATCTTCCCACAAGGCTTGCGGAATTTTACGAGCGTTCAGGCAGGGTTCGTACCCTTTCAGGTACGGAAGGTTCGGTTTCCATCATTGGAGCAGTATCTCCTCCAGGAGGGGATTTTTCCGAGCCTGTAACCCAGCATACCAAGCGGTTCATCCGCTGTTTCTGGGCCTTGGACCGAGACTTGGCGAATGCCCGGCATTACCCGGCCATCAGTTGGATAGACAGTTATTCAGAATATGCCGATGAGGTGAAGCCCTGGTGGGAACGGGTGAATCCTGCCTGGGCCCTGGCTCGACAGCAGGCCTTGGATCTGCTCAAGAAAGAGCAGCGATTGGCAGAAATCGTCCGGCTCATTGGGCCTGATGCCCTGCCCGATGATCAGCGGCTCATTCTTCTGACCGCGGATATTATCAAGGACGGTTTTTTACAGCAGAATTCCTTTGACCCTGTAGACATGTATTGTGTTCCTGCAAAACAGGTACGGCTTTTAGAACTGATCATGGAATTTCACGAGCGAGCCCACCTATGTATCAAACTTGGGGCTCCCCTGATTAAGATCACTGCCCTAAAAGAAAGTAGGGCCTCCCTTACTATTCGGGAACAGCTTTCCCGACTTAAGAGTACCATAAAAAACGACGACTCCCTGAGCTTTGGGGAATTTGAAGGACACATGCGGGGAGCCTTGGAAGAACTGGAACGGATGTACCGGACGAAGGAGGTTCTATGAGAGGGGTCGCGTACCGAGGACTAACTCGGATTGAAGGGCCGGTAGTGATCACGGCTCGAAGTAAAAACGTGGGCTTTAACGAGGTGGTGGCGGTATACGACCGGGAAGGGGGTCGGCGCTTGGGCCGGGTGGTGGATATGAGTGAAGACTGGACGGCGATCCAGATTTTTGGGAATAATACCGGCCTTTCTGCAGATGAAGCTCGGGTGGAATTCCTGGGTCGACCCATGGAAATCCGGGTGGGACCCGGTCTTTTGGGACGGGTTTTCAATGGCCTTGGAGAACCCATTGATGGGTATGGCGCTATTTTTTCCTCTATCTGTCTTGATGTCAATGGGCTTCCTATCAACCCCTATGCCCGGATCTATCCCCGGGACTTTATCCAAACCGGTATTTCCGCGATTGACGGTATGAATACCCTCATCCGAGGGCAGAAACTTCCGATTTTCTCTGGAAACGGCCTGTCTCATAACCGTTTAGCCGCCCAGATCGTCCGGCAGGCGAAAATCTTGGCTGCCCAGGAGGCCTTTGTGGTGATTTTCTGCGCCATGGGGGTGAAATACGATGTGGCTCGGTTCTTTTTGGACGACTTTGAACGGAGTGGGGTCTTGGCTAAGGTGGTAATTTTTTTGTCTTTGGCAGATGCTCCCTCCTTGGAACGGCTTGTGGCTCCCCGTTGCGCCCTCACGGCCGCAGAATACCTGGCCTATGAAAAAAACATGCATGTGCTGGTAGTGATGACCGATATGACCAACTACTGTGAGGCCCTACGGGAGGTATCTTCCATCCGCGGGGAGGTACCGAGCCGTAAAGGGTATCCAGGGTACCTGTATTCTGAATTGGCGTCCCTCTACGAGCGAGCAGGGAGGATCACCGGGTCCTCTGGTTCCATAACCCAGATCCCCATCCTCACCATGCCTAACGACGATATAAGTCATCCTATTCCGGACTTGTCGGGGTATATCACCGAAGGTCAGATCGTGCTTGATCGGGAGCTTGCTCAGCGAGGGGTCTATCCCCCGGTGGCAGGACTGCCGAGTCTCTCTCGGCTTATGAAAGATGGCATTGGGCCTGGTATGACCAGGGATGATCACCAGGATGTGTCCAGTCAGCTTTTTGCCGCTTATTCTAAGGTAAAGCAGATTCGGAATTTGGCTTCTATTATTGGGGAAGAAGAACTTTCCCTCGAAGATAAACAGTACCTGCGCTTTGGGGAGAAGTTTGAACAGCTCTTCCTGAGTCAGGGGGAATTTGAAAACCGAGATATAGGCCGGACCCTGGATTTGGGCTGGACCGTGCTTACTGAAATCCCCCGGGACGAATTATTGCGGATCAAACAAGAATTGATCGAAAAATACCTGGACCCCCTTCTTGGGATACCCCAAGCACCCCTTCACGTACGCCAGGAGGCTTCATAGTCCATGTCTCGAGAATCCATTGCCCCTACTAAGAGCAACCTCCTCAGGGTTAAGGAGCGCTTGGCTACGGCAAGCGAAGGGTATGAACTGTTGGAACAGAAACGGGAAATCCTCGTGATGGAATTGATGCAGAAGGTGGAGCAGGTAAAGCTCTTGGAACGGGACTTAGATGCCCAGGTTGCCCTGGCCTATCCTGCATTAAAACGGATGCTCATCGTGGTGGGCCGGGAACGGGCGGATCAGCTTTCCCAAAACATCCGCTATCAATTTGATCTGCAAGAGAAAAAGGTAAGTACTGCAGGGATGACCCTGCCGGAGCTTGAAATCCACCTTCCCCAGGTAGAGCTCAAATACGCGCCGACGAATTCATTTGCAGAATGTGATGAAACCGTAGTAGAATTCTTTAAATTGTTGAAAATTGTGACCGAACTAGCAGCGATACGCACCCTTGCGTGGCGTCTTGCCCGGGAAGTTCGCAAAACGCAACGACGGGTGAATGCCTTGGAAAAAATGGTGATCCCCATCGCCCTGGAAACCAAAGAGTATATTGAATCAGCGCTGGAAGAGCGGGACCGGGACGCGTTCTTTACCAGTAAGCTGTTAAAAAGGAAGGCCGGCAAGGAATGATGAAATCTCTCTTTTCCCATATTATTGTCGCCGTTACCGGTTCTGATGCTTCGATATCAGCGGCCAAGTACGGGATTATTATGGCTAAGCTCTATCGGTGCCATCTTACGGCGGTGTATGTGGTGGATATTGCCACCATACGTCAATTAACCTTGAGCAAGCTCTTCATCCAAGAGGAGAGTCAAGAGTATGAAAAGAGTCTTGAGATAAATGGGGAACGGTACCTTTCTTTTATAGAAGAACTGGCTCATACTAAAGGGGTTAAGATAGAACGGGAGATCCGCCGAGGCGCCGTGTATACGGAGATTCTCACCGTAGCCGAAGACAAGAAGGCGGATATGATTATTTTAGGGGGCTTGGAAAAGAACCGGAATCCTCGGGACATCATTTCCCATGCCCACCGGGAAATTATGCTCAATGCCAAATGTTCGGTATTGTTGGTCAAGGAGCCATCGATTGACCAGCTTTTTAAACGTGCCTAGAACGGTGCCGAAGTAGCGAGATAGGGTCATAAGGGTCATAGTATGAGAAAGTGGTATATATGAGAATAGTAGTGATCAGCATTCCGGTACAATCCCGGGGGATTCCTGACTATGTGAAGGCTTTGGCAAAGGGTATGGCATCCATGGGCCATCAGGTAGATATCCTTGATGCGTGGACTGAAGAGGGGTTCCGTCTTCCCGCCTATAACTATATTGCGGTGAGTGCCGAAGCGGTATCACTGTTTGGGGGTAAGATGCCTGAGGCATTGCCGAAGATTCTAGCCCTGGGCGACCGGCTCACGGGCAAAAAAGGGGCGGCTTTTCTTAAAAAAAATGGCCCCTTTACCACCAAGGCCCTGACAAATCTGATGCGGGCTATGGAAAAAGAAGGGATGCTGGTTAATTGGAGTGAAGTTATCCTCAACGCGCCGCACGCGGAATCTCTGGGAAAACGAATTGGGGCATAATGGGGTGTGAAAAAGTGTGGAAAATTATTACAACCTGCTGGGGATAGATCAAAATGCTTCTTCTCAGGATATTAAGCGGGCTTTTCGTGAGCAGGCAAAACGACTGCATCCGGATATTGCGGGGAAATCCGGGGAAGCGAAAATGCGGAAGCTCCTGTGCGCGTATGAGGTGCTCTCTGACCGGGAGCGGCGTTATGAATACGATAGGGCTTACAGCCGTTTTGTAAAGCACCTTGACTTTGATTACCGGGCCTTCCTGGAATCCCAAGAGGAGGATCCTGAAAGTCAGGCTAAACTGGTTTTTTTTGATCTCCTGCACCTGGATGAGGAACAGGCCTTGGCGGTGTGGAGAACTCAGGGAGGCTTGGGGTTCCCTATGGAGCAATACCTTAACCGGGAAGATTGGATGGATTGTACCTTTATCTTGGCAGAGGAACTGGAAAAACGGCAGTGTTATTATGAAGCATTTGTGCTTTTGGTACATCTAGTTCGGGAAGAACGGCGGCAGCCCTATTTCCGGCATTTCATGAGTGACATTGAGGGCTTCCTGAAAGAGCTGGTTCGACTCAGGCTTAAATCTGCGGTGGATGAAGAAACCTATATAGCATGTATAGAAAACCTGTTGGAATTGGGCTTTTCCTCCCGGGATGAGGCCCGATGGCTGCGTTCTATGGCAGAAACCTTGGTGCAGATGGGAAACTTGGATGCTGCCCAAGGGGTATTCCGGGAAGCCTTAAAGCGGGACCCGGCTCTGCCTAATGTGGTACAACTGCGGCGGAAACTCAAGGTGTAGGGTTCATGATAAGAGAAAACCCAGGGAAGTAGCAACAATGATTCGCTTAAAGAATGAAAAACAGATCGGGGGAATTCGGGCTTCCTGCCGTATGCTTTCTGCCATGTACCGGGAATTGGTTCCTCTGGTTACTCCAGGGGTTGAAACCGTGGAACTGGAGAAATGGACCCAAAACTGGATCCAGAAGGCCGGGGGAAAACCGGCTTTTTTAGGGTATGGCCCCAAGCACAATCCCTTTCCTGCGGCCCTCTGCATTTCCATCAACCACGAGGTCATCCACGGGCTTCCTTCTAAACGGCGGATCGCCCAAGGGGACCTGGTATCCTTGGACTGCGGCATTGAATTGGAAGGTTTCATAAGTGATCAGGCGCTTACGGTTGAGGTAGGGCAGGTAAGCGAAGCAGCCCATAAGCTCAACCACGTTACTCAGGAATGTCTCTACAAGGGTATTGCCGCAGCCAAGGCAGGAGAGCGGCTTTTGCAAATCGCTCGGGCGGTGCATGGCCACGCGGTTTCCCACGGCTATGGGGTGGTGCATCAATACTGCGGTCATGGGGTGGGCTTTGATCTCCATGAAGACCCCCAGGTGTCCAATCAGCCTCGGGGGCCCAATCCCCGGATGATGGGGGGACTGGTAATCGCCATAGAACCGATGATCAACTTAGGTACCGGGGAAGTGGAAGTACAAGACGACGGCTGGACCGTGGTTACTGCGGATCGCCAGCTCTCTGCACACTGGGAACATACGGTGGCGATTTTCAAAGATCATACAGAAATTTTAACCGAACCGATTGTTTTGTCTCAATGAACGCTGTTTAGGCCGAGAAGTTCTTGGGGATAGGGTAAAGGCGAATACGACGAGCAGGCAATGTGAGCGATAACGTTCCGGCTGTAGCGAACCTATGGTTCGATGGCGTTTTGCCAGCCCGGATAGAGAAATGCGTAGTATTTCCATGGCCGACAAACTGTGCCGGAACAATGGCGTGGGAATGGAGCGTAGCGGAATGACCGAGCCGTTGCGGAGGCCGAGCCGCCTACTGGTCGGCGTCATATCCGCAAAGCGGATATGCGCGTAAACAGACCTGTTATGCGAAGTACCACCCGCACCTCATTATTTTATTATATTCCCAAGTAAATTGAATTTGTCAGGCACAAAAAACCATCCTTCCTTATGTTGTAAGTAATTAGCGAGCAACAAATTTGACAAACCAATTTCTATTTGGAATATAATTATGGTCCATTAAAATCATATTTCCATTTTTTATTTTTATTTGAATAGACTAAATAAGGCTCGTCAAATCCAAAAACGTAATACAAAATATATCCACCATCATTATTTTGATAATACGGTTGGGTTGATTCATCAAATTCTTTATTTTTTAAAATTGTTTTTTTGTAAATTGATTCTATTATTGCCCAATTCGTATCATTTGGATATATATTATTTATTTCATAATAACTTTCAATTTCATTTACTATTTTATTACCATTATTTATTTTCTTATAATATTTCATCTCTATTGGTAATATATTATATCACTAGTGTCCAAAATAGAATAAGCAAGTAATTGAAAAAGCCTCAACCCCTCGTGTAGAATGATGAAGTTACCACACTAAATCACCTAAAAAAGGAGTTTGAGGCATGAAT
>JAIRLU010000029.1 GCA_031259215.1 Treponema sp.
CCTTGTTTGAGCAAACGTAATGGTCTCATAGAGTATAGTAGGGATGGACCAGGGATTTTGCTTTACGAGGGTTGCCGGGAAACGAGCAATCTCCGAACCAATGCTTCTCCAAATACCCCTTACCATTTTTGTGGGTCAAGTTTAGACCATGGTGAGGGACCCCGTTACCGAAAAAAACAAAGCTGCCCTGGACAGGCGCTTTAAAAATTATTCGTCGGGACTTGAACCCAAAGTTTACTACGATACAAACGCCTCGGCCCTGCGGCATTACCTTACCGCCAACTGGGAACGGAACCGCAACTACGTCTATTACGAACCCTTTGCTCCGGCGGTGATATTCGGCAGCGTGTACGGGATTACGCCGAAGAACTGGGCGTTCCCCTGCTTTCAATTTCGTTCCCCATAACAAACAGGGTTGTATTTAACAAAACCTACGCGGGCTTTAACGGCGGCCTTGCCCTGACCGAAGACAGCTTCGGCCTGCTGTTAGATAAGCTTCCTGGACCCTGGCTTTACCAAGGGAAGTCCTTGTTTGCACAGCGCACAGGATTCCCGGTCCCAACTCGCTGCAGGTATCCGAGATGCTTCATAGAGGGTCCAGGGAAGGGAGACTCCCGCTCCCCGGCGATCCACCAGGCAGGCCACCCCTACAATCTGGGCGCCCAGGGCTTGCAGGGCATCTGCGGCTTCCAGAGAAGAGGTGGTGGTGGTAATAACATCTTCTGCAATGAGGATCCGATCTCCCTTTTGTACGGTGAAACCTCGACGCAAAACCATGATACCCTTGTCGTCTCGTTCGGTGAAAAACGCGGGAATCCCCAGTTGGCGACCTAGTTCATAGGCCACGATGATACCTCCCATAGCAGGTCCCACCACTGCGTCTAGGGAGAGGGGATCCCCCTTAATCCGTTCTACCACCCTAGTCAAAGCAGCAGCAGCCCGGTCAGGGTATTGCAAAAGTTTAGCGCACTGGAAATAACGGTCCGAATGGCGTCCTGAGGACAGGAGGAAATGTCCCTCCAGCATGGCTCCAGATTCTCGTAATAAGGTGATAGTTTTTTCCATTTTTTCTTTTCTCTTCTCTATCTTTGAATTTCTCTTAAGCTATTGATTGGTTGATATCAGCGCTCAGGATGGTTCCCCCTCCAAGCACCACATCACCATCGTAGAGCACCACTGCTTGTCCTGGGGTAATGGCCCGCTGGGGTTTATCGAAATCCACCCGGATCCGGTCAGTGGCAACCTGCAAGGCCCGTGCGGTTTGTTCTGCCTGGAGGTACCGAGTCTTAACCGTAACCTGCCGCGGCTTTTCCGGTTCCTCCCAGGCAATGAGGTTAAGGGTATCTGCATAGAGGGTCTTACGGTATAAAGCCCCTTCCTTGCCCAGAATAAGGGTATTATCAGCAGGAGATTTGGCCGAAACATACCGGGGTTCGGGAAAAGAAAGCCCCAGCCCCCGACGCTGGCCGATGGTGTACCGGATGAGCCCTTGATGCTGTCCCAAAAGGAGCCCTGTTTCATCCAGGATGTTTCCTGGGACTGCCGGTTTCCCCCGATATTCCTCAATGAAATGAGCATAATCCCCTCCAGGAATAAAACAGATGTCCTGACTGTCCTGTTTTTGGGCATTGAGCAAACCTGCCTCCAAGGCTATGGCTCGAACTTCCTCCTTGGTGAGGTCCCCCAAGGGGAAAACCGTATGGGCCAACTGTTCCTGAGTCATGGTGTAGAGCACATAGCTTTGGTCTTTCCTCAGATCTCGGGCTTTCTTCAAGAGA
Source organism: Treponema sp. (assembly GCA_031259215.1). Lineage (GTDB taxonomy): Bacteria > Spirochaetota > Spirochaetia > Treponematales > Breznakiellaceae > JAIRLU01. The sequence goes on from JAIRLU010000029.1 coordinate 1,779, forward strand.
AACCGGCTGCCCTGCTGTTCGATCCGGGCGTAGTGGCCGGTTACGAGGTACTCAATGGCAAGCTGCTTTGCCCGCTGCAAAAGGCCGTCAAATTTGATATACCGGTTACAGTCGATACAAGGGTTCGGGGTCTCCCCCTTTTCGTAGGTTTCTACAAATTTACGGATCACCTGATCCCCGAAGGCCGCGGAAAAATTAAGCACATAGTGGGGTATATGCAACTGATACGCCACATTCCGGGCGTCTACTACATCCGCGAGGGAACAGCAGGATCGCTTTCGCTCCCCCCGGAGCGGATCCTCAGGGGCAGAAAAAAGTTTCAGGGTAACGCCGATACAGTCGAAACCCCTGTTTTGGGAGAGCAAGGCCGCAACCGAGCTGTCCACGCCGCCGCTCATGGCGATCAGCCCTTGTTTTCTCATAGGTTCATGAGGACTTGCAGTTCTGCCTCACAGGAGCGCATGGCGAGGATGGTTTTTTCGATGAGCCTATCCAAGTCCCAGCCAAGCATGGCCATACCCCGTTCAATGACCTCCCGAGAACAGCCTGCGGCAAAGTTGAGGGCCTTGTATTTTTTCTTCACTGATTTGACTTCCAGGTCTGCCACGTGTTTTGAAGGCCGTATGATGGCCACTGCCCAAATGAGGCCGGTAAGTTCATCCACCGCATAGAGAACCTTCTCCATAAGATGTTCCGGTTTCACCGCTACGGTCAGTTGATACCCGTGGCTGCATACTCCATGGATCACGTCTTCTCCTACACCGCCTGCCCGAAGCAATTCCGGGGCCTTGAGGCAGTGCTCCTGGGGATAGGCTTCAAAATCAATATCATGCAAGAGACCGACTATACCCCAGAAGGCTTCTTCATCTTGATACCCCAATTCCCGGGCATACCACTTCATGACGCCTTCCACGGTGAGGGCATGTTGCAGATGAAAGGGGTCTTTATTGTAGGTTTTCAATAATCTCCAGGCTTGTTCCCGGGAAATGGTTTGTCTTGAATGTTCCATAGCATCATTGTATCATACCGCGGCTTGGTACCTAAAGAGGCCCAGTAAGCAGCCTCTGGGTATGTACTTTTATCCGGTAGGATAAGGATGATTACGGTGAGGTTCACCTATGCCGGAGCGGTATGGGTTAACGGGGAGACTCCATCCATATCTTCCGGTACTTGATAAAAATACCGTAAAAGAGGATGATGAGGCAGTGCAGGGTATATATTCCATGTTTTTTCGGTTTTTGATGCGTTGCTTGTCCCCTGGGTCGCACCGGAGTGCCCTGAGTTGGTGTTTATTGGCCCTGGTGGTTCTCGGAGCCTGCTCCCGGACTGAGCCGAGGATCCCCTACGGCATCATGCAATTGGTCTACTATCAGGGACCGATTCGTCCAGAAGAACGGTTTTCCTTTTTTGTGATCGTCGAAGATGATGACGGGATTGAAAATCTGGACGAGTTATACCTGTACCATGACCGGGAAGGGCTGCGCTGGAGTTTATCCGCTGAAGATTGGATTACCTTTGAGGAAGGGGACAAAACCTGGATCGGGAGCCGGGCCATTGCTATGGCTGGGGAAGATCCCCTTCCCCGGGGGCAATACCGAGCGGTCTTGATAAACAAGGGAGGAGAGCGGACTGAACGGACTTTTAGTTTTGACGCTCCTGCAGAGCCTCGATATCCCTTCCCGCGCATGAATCTGCAGGAGGGGAACTACACTATTGAATCCCGGTACCCGGAGCATTTTCTGCTCTGTTATGATGAAGAGGGGAGTCTTATCACCACCCTAGCGGTCAAAACCTTGCAAGGGGATCTCGCTTCGATAGAGCTTCCGGCAAATGTCAAAGCCGTCGCCCTTTGGGCATGGGATGCGGAGTACGAGACCGCGGCTTTAACCGATGTACTCCCCCTACGATAAGGGCCTGGGGCACTAACCCCGGTATTTAGGGACACCTTGAAAAACGGTCGGTTTCGTTTTTCAGGGCTTCTTTAGAGCAGTTTATGTTCCTTTGCGATGATACTCAAGGCATTGTTCCAATAATGGAGATTCAGGAAAACCCGGCGAGTCTCTACATCTTCGATACGATTAGCCCGGTGCTGTAACCGTTTAAAAGCCATACTCACCGCGGTCTTTAAATCCAAGTCAGCGGCCTCCGATTCCTTGAGCATCCGATAATAGGCATAGAAATAAAATATATCATGCACATCCCGGTCCGGAAGCAGGTCATTCCTTATGAATTGCTGGATACGATTAAGGACCTGTTCCAGATTCGTTTCTGAGGAGGATATCCGGCAGAGGGCAAGACCCCGATAGGTGAGGATCATCCGTTCCCAGAGATCCTGGGGATCTATCAGTAACAGCTCGCATTGGGAAAAGCCACTCCGCCAATCAGGGCGCTCGGTATACAAAAACGTAGATGGGGCATGGAGATGTATGGTTTCCGTCAGACTGAGGGTCCGCTGGTAATCTCCGGTGATATAAGAAGCCTCCACTTCAAACAGAAAGGCATCCCCTGCAGTGGAGGGAACCTCCAGTCCTGACTCCTGGTCTGGTACCAGGGAAATCGGTTGCTGATTCCGCTCTCCCAGGTATACCAAGGTCCGGTACATCCATGCATCCAGGATCTGATGCTGTTCTTGGGATACGGAACCAGCGGGATTGTCTTTAAGGGATTTAAAAATATGCAGCGCATCCTGATAATACCCGATCTCAAAGCGAAGTTTTCCCCGGAAAAAACGGATCCGATCCTCCCACTCAGACTGTCCTGACTTGAGCGCTGCTTGTTCTGCTTTGAGGGCAAGCTGTTCTGCCCAGGAAAGATTACCGAAGAGGAACTGGATAATGGCCGCATAATAGGCAGACACTGCTAGCGCATCAAATTGTTCCTGCCGTTCGGCGTTTTCAACGGCAAAGGATATATAATCAATGGCATCATCCATCTGGTGCCTGACCAGATTCACCAGGGAAAATAAGCGATACACCCGGGTGATGCCTTGTCGTTGTTTTTGACCGATAAGCATGGCTTCTTTTACGATTTCCAAGGCTGTATCCAGGTTTTTGATCCCCAAATAATAACAGGTAAGATTAACCAGGATGTGCATTTTATACCCTGAAAAGATGATTTCTAAGGGAGCCGGTCTGATAAAGGCTTCCTGAATTTCCGCTTCATTCCCATGTATCAAGGCTTTGAGGGTGGTAAAAATATAGAAAAGGGGAGGCCCTTTATGAGGGCCCACCACCGCCTCAAAGCGGTTTTCCTTGATGGCCTGTTCTATGCCCTGATAGGCGCCGGCAATAACATCCCCGTAAATGGCGTTTAACACAAGTCCATCATCCCCTTGTCCATCTAATGCAGCCAAAATCTCCAGCATGCCAAAACAGGAACGGAGTTTTCCCTGCAGCACCCAAGCCAATAAGCGGTTCCTGACGAAACCGCGGATATGTTCTTTCCGTTCCCCCAACCAGGTTTCTGCGAGGCGGGTAAAGTGAGGAATCCGGGGTACGGGATCTTCGATAATATCAATGACCCCTCGGTTGGAAAGCATGGTGAAGGCACGGAGGGCCATCGCTGAAGTACTCTCTTCCTCTTCAAAGAGCTGGGGAAAGAGGATACCAGGAAAATAGGGCGTTAACAGGTGAGCCGCATAGGCTACTTCCCATAAATCTCTGGGCATCTCAGGGTGTTTCGGGGCAGGATAATATTCTTGAGGAAACCGCAAGGTCTTGGGGAAGACCGCTTCCCAGCGCCGTAAATGCCGGTTAATGTTTTCTGTATCCGTACTTTCTTTAGAAAACGCCGAAGCTGCCTCCAAAGAAGGGGGATCCGGAGTAGCAGCCTCATAGGAATAGGTACCGTAGATATGCAACGGGGGTTTATCTTCCAAGGCGTTACAGCCATCCAGCACCAGTTGGGTCATGGTGTCATCTGCGTTATTGATATCTTCCAGGATAAGGATGGGAACCCGCTTCCGGTATTGCACCGTGGCGATATAGGCGGCCACCACTTTTTTGAAGAAAAGGCTCCCCTTCTTAAGTAAATAACTTGAATATTCATCCATGAGGCGTTCATAAAATAAGATGCTCTTTAAGCCATCCAATTCCTCCAGGAGTGCATCCTCAATATGGCCTTCCATGAGTGCACGAATGGGAGGGCTGAGCATATCCGCAAGACACCCCAAACTTTTCCGGAAACCGAAACGGAGAGTCAGCGGGGGAATGTCCCCCAGGGTCTCCGCGCAAAAACGGTACAGTCCCTCCCGTTTTCCCATGAATGCAGGCCCCACCAAGACCACGTTTTTGGTGGCCCCATACCGGATGAGGTGCACAATTTTGTCCTTCACGGGGAAGTTATCCCGGATACGTGCAGTATCTGGGATAAGCCCAGGATCCGATTGTGCGGGAGGCCCCAAGCGCTTAACCTGGACATAGGCTGTATGGAAGGAAAGCGGAGGAGCCAGGGCTGCTGCCGCCTCGGTAGGGTTAAGGGGTTCCGAGGGGAGGTCTTCAAAGTCCACATAGGGGCTCAGGAGAGGCTGAACCGAAAGGGCGCACCACATTCGACTACCTCCTGATTTGGCCGCCAGGTTACTGCCAATCCATCCCTGTTCATAATCTTCCATATCTTCACCGATGACTAAGGAATATCCGTATAATTCTGAATCAGCCTCATCCAGTAAGGCGGTGATTCCTTCTAGGAGGGTAATGATATTAAGCCAGATTCCCAGAGCATGTTTGTCGAAGTATCCGGTGATGATCCGGTGTTTATGTTCCACCTTTCCTCCGGCTGCTTCAAGGGCCTCAATGATCGCTTTTTCTAATTGGAAGGTTAATTGGGGCCTGGTACGGCGAAGTTGTGTTCTGAATCTGAGAAAAAATAACACGTGTATCATATTTTTAGCCTCCCCTATTAAGTATATACTAAAAGTTTGAGACCTTCTCCCTGAAGCGCCGCTACTTTCCCGATCCTACTTGCTTTTTCTTATGACCTAAGAGTACCATGCACCTGAACAGAACATACACAAAGGAGAAGCATCGTATGGAACCAGGACTTACCCATTTCGATTCCCAGGGTAACGCCGTCATGGTGGATGTCTCTGCCAAAAACATCAGCCTCCGCATGGCCCAAGCCAAAGGGCACATCATGGTAAACAAGGAAACCCTGAGCCTTATTCAGCAGGGTACGGTCCGGAAAGGGGATGTCCTTGCGGTGGCCCGGATTGCAGGTATCATGGCAGCCAAAAAAACTGCCGAACTGATTCCCCTCTGTCACCCCTTAATTTTTGATTCCTGTACGATAGATTTTGCGCTACAAGAAAAAGCCTCTCAGGGAGATACCTCAAAAGGATATATCGAAGCGATCTGTACCGTACGCCTCTCCGGTAAAACCGGTGCGGAAATCGAGGCCCTCACCGGGGTCTCGGTGGCCCTCCTGACCATTTACGATATGTGCAAAGCCATTGATCGGGGAATGGTCCTCGGCGAAATCCGGCTTTGGGAAAAATCCGGCGGCAAGAGCGGGCATTTCCTCCGGGAAAGGCCGCAGGGTTCCGATTAATACCCCTCAAGGATTCCCAAGAGCCGGGCTTTACTGATGGAGCGCAGGAAGGTTGCAAGCCGGGGCCCTTGGTCTTTGCCGATAAGCGCTTGATAACTCGCCCTGAACAGGGCCTTGCTCTCCACCCCTGTATCCGCTGCCACGGTATAAATTGCCTCTGCACAGGTCTTGTCGTCGGCAAAGTCCTGGATATGAACAATGACCCGGTCCCGAAGCTCCCGCAGGGCCTGGGTTTCCGAGGCTCCTAGGTTAACCGGTGCTTCCCCAGGGGAACGGAGTTTAAAGCGAAAGTCTTCAGGGGCACAGGTATCGATCCAGAAGCGGGCGCAGCGGCACCGGGCCTTGAGGGCTGAAACCTGCTCAGGCTGTACTCCTTCCAGACCGGCAAGGGTCTTTTCTAGGTCTCCATCGGCAATCTGGATGAGGTTACAAAGATGCCTGAAGGGAATCTGGTAGGGCATGAGCCTGGGCAAGGCTTCTACCTGGGAGAGTTCATAGATCCGGCGGGCCTTCTGAAAGGTTCCTTCATCCTTGACCGCTTCGATTTTCCAGGCAATCCGTTCGATCCTGTCATAGTCTTCATAGAGCTTAATCACATCCAGATCAAAGGAAATCGTAAACTCCGTGTTAGGCCGGGTCCCGGCAAAGAGAAAACGGACCAGCTCCGGGGTATACACCTGCAAGAGATCCTCCAGGGTTATCACCTTGCCCACAGAACTGGACATCTTCCCTGGGGCTCCTTTGATGCCGATAAAGTCATAGCGAAAACTCACCGGTGCATCCCAGTTATACACCTCCTTGCATACATGCCGGGCAGTATCAAAAGAACCACCCTGGCTATGGTGGTCTTTGCCAGCCGGTTCAAAATCAACCTTTTCGTATTCCCAGCGCATGGGCCAATCCACCCGCCAGCCAAGCTTGACCCCCCGGCTGCTGCGGAGGTCCAGGGTTTCCCTATGGCCGCAGCAAGTACAGTGATAACTCAAGCCCCACTCCCCGTCCCACGTATCCACTTCGGTCTCATCCCGGTTACATTGTTCACAAAACACATTGACCGGCCACCAGTCCCCCTGGATCTTGTGCTCCTCATCTCGAAAGGCATCGAGGATTTTCTTCAAGGTCTCCCGGTGTTCCAAGGCCGTGCGGATTCCCGGAGCATACTGGGAAGCCCGGTATCGTTGGGCCTGATAGATATACTCAGGGTATATCCCTACCCGAGGAAGCAGGGTTTCCACATCCACCTCATGATGCCGGGCATAACTCTCATCCCGTTCCCAGGGATCCGGCACCATGGTAATGGGAAAACGGAGGTGCCCTTTGAGTTCTTCTTGTTTGGGCATATTCTGAGGCACTTTCCTAAATACGTCGTAATCATCCCAGGAATAGATGAACCGCACCTGCTTGCCCTGGTCCCGCAGAGCCCGGGCCACCAGGTCTACCGAGATAATTTCCCTGAAATTACCGATATGTACGGTCCCGGAAGGGGTTATCCCTGAAGCGCAGGTATAGCACTCTTTCTCGCCCTTTTCCCGGATTATCTTCAGGGCAGTTTCATCGGCCCAATGCTCACGCTTCCTATCCATCTTCTCCGTTTTTCCTTTTCTTTGATGCTCTAAAGGATTTACTATATAAAAAAAGCTGGTCCATGACTAGGGGCGGGCTGCCTCATTGGACTTGTTCAATAACCCGGTTGGTTATCGAACAAGTCTTGCAAAATGCTCCGCATTTTGCTGTTTTTTAAGCGGAAGTTGTTCAGAAACTGAGGTTTCTG
>JAIRLU010000032.1 GCA_031259215.1 Treponema sp.
TCTCATTTTTTTCGATCTGCACGACTTTGCCATTCTGAATAATCAACGTAACCGATCCGTGCTTCACCGTGGAAAGCAGGTCAGTCAAGTGTTTTAAGTCCCCATTGCTTAAGGGCTGGCCGCCTTCCTTTAGTTCCTTTTCATCTGCCATTTTCAGATCCCTCATATTTTGTAAGGTTCAACTAAATCCATAAGGCCGAATTCTATCAGTATTGATTCGAGTTTTTCCTGGGACATGGGCGTTGGAATAACAAAATTTGCATTCTCTTCAATGGCCTTTGCCAGGTTACGGTACTCCTGAGCCTGATGGGATTCACTATTGAGATCGATCACCGTCTTTTTTCTGATCTCAGCCTGCTGTACGATGTTGTCCCTGGGCACCAGATAGATAAGCTGGGTTCCCAATTCTTTGACGAAAGCCCTCAGCACTTCGTGCTCCCGTTCCACATTACGGCAGTTACAGATGATCCCTCCCAGCCGCACACCGCCCTTGGAGGCAAATTTCTGTATACCCTTGGAGATATTGTTTGCCGCGTACAAGGCCATCATTTCCCCGCTGGCGACAATGTAAATTTCCTTTGCCTTTCCCTCCCGGATGGGCATGGCGAAACCACCGCAGACGACATCTCCCAGTACGTCATAGAAAACGTAGTCCAGATCATCCCTGTACGCCCCAAGGCGTTCTAGAAGACCGATGGAAGTGATGATTCCCCTGCCTGCACAGCCGACGCCGGGTTCAGGTCCGCCGGATTCAACGCATTTAATTCCCTTAAAACCTTCTTTTAGGATTCGGTCCAATTCAATGTTTTCTCCCGTTTCCCGCAACGTATCAAGGGTTGTTTTCTGCGCCAGTCCGCCAAGTAAAAGGCGGGTGGAATCCGCTTTTGGATCGCAACCTACGACCATGACTTTGCGGCCCATTTCCGCCAGGCCTGCCGTAAGGTTCTGGGTAGTTGTGGATTTACCGATACCGCCTTTTCCGTATATGGCAATCTGTCTGATACTCATGTTGATCGTTCCTTTTCCCTGTTAATCCTACCGAATCTTACGTGATACGCGTGCAGTTTTGAGATCGCATAGGGAATATCTGCCGGGGATTCCAGCGCCGTTATGCCTTCCCTTTGCAAAAACATATAGGGCTTTTTTCCTATTCTCGCCGTCAGTATATAGCGGCAGTCAGACAAAAGCCCGGCCACCTGCTTCATCCGTACATCCCTATGGCCGCAGCCGTGAACCGAGGATCCACCTCCACAACCCCCTCCTGCTGCTTCAGCGCAGCCGGAACGTACCGTCGGACTTTCCCTCCCTGAAATGATTATGGGGGACTCAGGCAGCAGGGCCCTCAATTCATTGAATTTCCCGGATCCTGTGTCGTCAACATCAAAGATGAGGAAGGTTTCCGTTTCCCCAAAATGTTTGTCTATGGCTATGCCATCGGAAGAAGTCAGTGCTATTTTATAGGGCATAGGCAGTACTCCTGGTTACTAATGCACTCTTACCGCCGCCGGGATCAGCTGCCGGCGTTTCGATAAACACGGTTTGGCGCGAAAAATGCGCTTTGGTCTTGAATATGTCTGAGTAAATTTCCTCTGCCAGATTTATGCCGCCTGAGTACCCAATGAAACTTTTTCCAAGTATGACCGTCTCCGGCAGAGGCAGGCTTAAAAAGCTGCAAGAATTACCCGTGCTTTGAGCAAGGAATTTTTCCCAGCCGCTTCCCAGAAACAGCGCCTTGTGGGAGCCTTCCAGTTTGTTTCTGATGTCCTGTTGGATAAGGCCACCGTCAGTTTCAAATTGCACAAGGCCTTCAAAATCAGAATTACGGGATACGATAGAAGCCGCTACCGCTTCCTGAAAATTCTGTGCCGTATCATCAACGATATACACCCCCTTGGGGATAAAACCAAGCTCGTTTGTAAGAAATACCGATGCCCCTGCCGCATAGGCGCTATCAGCCACGGTATAAAGTTCCCAGGGTAGATTGCTTCGGTACTCGGAAAGAAAATCGACAATACTTGATAGGTATCGGTAGAAGCGCTTTTCCTCTGTTTCGATAACCTCATCAATTCTTTCTTTGGGAATCCCCGCGTATGAACCGACTTCTCGTAAAAACCTGCTTGTCTCCTGAGCGCCGAAAGGGAGTACCGGATAGTGCAGATAGGGAGTACCGTATTTCTGATCAAGGAGTTTCACCGTCGAAAGGCCAACCCAGGGTGAAACCAGCAGATTAAATTGGGCGTTGGGGATATCCTTCCATTCGGAAACACCTTTGGAGCCATAACCGAACAGAATGTTCGCCTCAAGGCCGATGGACCGGAGAAGGCTTTTCAGATTTTCTAGGTCTCCCCGCCAGTAAGGATTCTGAAAGGGTACAACCGAAAAAACATTTACCAACCTCTTCCGAGGTTTTCCCCGGGTATCGCCGACGAACTGTTCAATAATCCCGTTTACTACGGTCTCATGTCCGTAGTAGCTGGTACCCTTAAAACCGGCAGTCTCAACACCGACGATGGGCCAACCTTGTTCGGCGTATTCTTTGGTGATATTGATCGTGTCATCCCCTACGATGTCGGCAGTACAGCCTGAAAGCACCACAAAGAGATCGCCTTTTAGTACTTTGAAGGCGCCTTCAATAGTAGCACGGAGCTTCTTCTCGCCGCCGAACACCACTTCCTGCTCGTAGGTGTTTGTGCAGGATATGTTTGTTCCGCCACCGCAGCCTTCACCCTGGCGGCCCGCATTCATACTGGAAAATTCCATGATTTTCATGGAACATCCCGGCCCCGCGTGGACAATAGGACGAGCTCCGGGTATAGCAAGTACGGTCTGCTGGCCCCCCAAGGCGCAGGTGAATCTGGGTTGTTCAATTACCCTGCTCATTTGTACCTCCTTCTAAGAAATAAAATGGATCCGATTCGTTCATCCACCAGTCGCTGTAGGGCAGTTCCGCATGACGGGCGATGTTCTCCACCAGCTTTCGGGTTTGCAGGGCTTCGTAGAGGCGCCGGCCCAGTCTGATGACGCCAAGGTAACCACAGCTATAATTCGCGTCTCCTTCAAACAGCGTTGGGATGCCGATTTTCGCCCCCAGGGCGTTCATGCCGTTATGGCGGCAGAGCAAAAAATCCGGCTTGAGTTTTTTCAAAATCTTTATAATCTGGTAAGGCTGCAGATTGCAGATCGTGAAATTCCGAATATCCCCTGCAGTTTCAACCAGCGCGTCCATGGAATTGACCGATGCGGGATTGTCCGTCATGAGATCGTGGTGCAGCGAAGTGATCCCCACAAGTTCAACGCCCAGACTTCGCGCGGTATTTCCGAGGTTGTGTCCAAAGGCATCTCCGGCGGTAATATAGAGTTTTTTGCCCTCCAGTTTTCCGCGCAGATCTTCAATCTCATCCCGGCAACGCTCCCGGTCTTCGGCAATAACCTGCTCCGCTTCCTTCTCACGACCGGTAACCCTGCCTATTTCCCGAAGCCAGGTATCTGTCCAGTCGGTGCCATAGGGAGGAGGAGATTTTATTTCCGGTACGCCGAACCGTTCTTCCAGAGCGGAGGCAACGTACAGGGAAAGGGTTTCGCATATTGAGGTGGAGCAGGCCGCTTCAGACATGGTTTCCAACTGCTCTGGGGAGGCAAGGGCGACAAAATAATTCGTCCGTAGGCCCATGCGATCTAGAAGGGGCGTAAAGGTATCGGTTCCCTCAAACGCGAAAATGTTGACCAGGTCCTCCTGCTTTTTCCGTGGGGGCTTGACGATTTTCCGCAGAAGGCCGTGATACCCCGCGTCAAAACCGGAAGACCATATTTTTGACTTGAAACCCTCGCAATACACGGGAACAATCGGATAGCCCAGTTCTTCTTCCATTTCATCGGCCACGGCTTCTATGTTTTCACCGATAATACCCGAGGCGCAGGAAGTGGAAATATAGATAAACTTCGGATGAAAGCGCCTGTCCGCTTCCCGTATGGTTTGCCGTAGTTTTTCCTCGGCGCCGAAGATAGTGTCTTTCTCCTGGATGTTCGTACACAGGGATTGTACATCATAAGGCTGCTTATTCCGGGAAAGGGACACACTCCGAATGCCTATGGTGAAATTGATAACGGTGGCGTTGCAGCCTACAGGTGAATGAAATACCACCGCCGAATCTTTGGTACGCGCCGTAATCGTGGAGGCGCAGCTTTCTGCGCAAGAGGCGCACTGACTGTAGGATCTGTCTAAACTGGCGGCATAACCGGCCTTTGCCTTTTCATGCAGGTCTTTTCCTGTTCCGTTATACGAAATGATAGAATGCAGCCTTCGTTCCCTGACTTCTACTTCCGATATATCTTTCCATATACTCATCGCTTCCTCCTATTTCCGGTTGGTGAAAATGTTTGTTTCCCGTGGCGGTATTGCAGGATGAGGGGTATTTCCGAGCAGCGTCGTGAGTTTACCCGCAATCCGTGACATACGTTCCTCCGAATGCGAGCTCCTGAACAAGGTCACTCACACATATATTAGTAATCTTAGGTAATTACTATATATATAAATTGGGATAGGTGTGTCAAGAGTTTTCTTGATTTTTTTCATTTTTTAAAAAAACATTTAAATTCTATTGACATACTATATTTTATATAATATAAATACTATGTATTTAGTATGATAAATAGGTATCGTTGTTTGACTGGATAACCAGAGAACAGAGGAGAAATTCCTTTGTTCTCTGGTTTTTTTGCGCTCAGAGGCTTTTCAAAAGTTCAGTTTTAAAGAGGCCATTTTAATAGTAAGGAGGAATGGGTTTATGGAAACCACAGGTGTGAAGCAAGCGGTGATTTATGGACAAGAAAGGAGACTTTATTCGATCATTGCAAATAACATAATCGGGAAAAAGGGCAGGCAGAAACTGTTTTATTATTACCGTAAGAGTATTGCGGTTATTTTGTTTTTGATCTTGTGGGAAGTAGCCCCGAAGGTGGGATTGGTGGACTCTCAGTTCATCCCCTCAATTTCCAAGATATTTGCCACTTTTCAATCTATGATACCTGAGGGGAAACTACCGATTCATATATTCCTTAGTCTCAGGCGGGCTCTCTTGGGTTTTGGTACTGCTATTTTGATCGCCCTGCCCTTAGGTTTCATGCTGGGGGGCTGGTTCAAACGCTTCGAGGAATACCTGGCGCCCTTGCTCGGCGTACTGTCCAAGATCAACCCTTTCTCAATGTTCCCGATTTTTATTCTCTTCTTCGGCATCGGGGAGCTTACCAAGGTGGTTATCATCCTCTGGGTCTGTATATGGCCCATCCTTTTCGGGACCATCAACGGCGTTAAGAACATCGATCCCCTGCTCATCAAGGCGGCCTTCGCGATGGGAACCTCCAAGGTGGGGCTTTTCAGAAAGGTGGTACTCATGGGGGCAGCGGCGAACATCTTCGCAGGGATTAAACAGGGAGCCGGATCGTCTTTTTTCATGCTCATCGCTGCAGAGATGATAGGCTCCACTGCGGGTCTCGGGTTCCTGGTGCTGAACTCCCAGATCAATTACCAAATCCCCAGGCTCTACGTGGCGGTGGTGATTATCGCGATTTTGGGACTTTTAATTAATTTTCTGCTTGAAAGACTGGAAAAGAAGGTATTGCACTGGCGGGAAGAAAGTATCGTGAAGTGATTTTCCTACAACGTAACGGGAATGAGGAGTATGCTCATTCCCGTTAAGGGGTCTTTTTATGGATGAGGCTGTTTCAAAACTTCAGTTCTGAAACAGCCTCAGATAACGTTATTTTTTTGGAGGTCTGAGATGACACAAAACAAACAGCAGAGTACGCCCCACAGAGGCGTAATCATCAGAATCCTGGCTATGGCTGCAGCGGGCTTATTGTTTTCAGGCTGCGCTAAGCGAGGTGGTAAGGTCATTGCGGCTACGGCAAACGCCGAGGGCCAGCAGGTGTACAAGGTGCGGACCTGGTCTAGGTTGGACTGCTCCGCGGCGCCCTTCATCATCGGAGACCGGGCGGGCTTCTTCAAGGAAGCGGGTCTTGAGGTCGTGTATACCGGGGAGGTGGCTAGCGCCCAGCGGCTCGCCACCGTGTTGAGCGGCGATAACGACATCTACGGTGCTCACCCCAATGCGATCGCCGTCGCCGTAGCGGGCGGAGCACCCATTAAGGGTGTTGCCGTTGGGGACCATGAACCAGGATGGGAGATCACAGACCCCTACCTCGAACATATGTGGTGGGTGAGTCATAAAGATGGCAGCCTCAAGACCATAGAAGATTTCAAGACCTTTCCGGGAACCATCAAAATGCAGTCCATCAGCAGGAACCAGTGCCAGGAACTGATGACCGACATGCTCCTTGATCGCCTCGGATTGCTCAAGGAGAACCTCGATTACATACTCTTACCGGATATTGAGGGTATCCAGTCCCTCAAGCAGCGTTTAGTTGACATCATAACACCTCATCCACCCTTCTTCAAAGCCACCGAAGAAACCGGGATCGCGAATGTACTCATCACCAGCCGCCAAATTGCCGGCCTTGAAGGGGGCACTACCCTCTACGCCTTCACCGAGGAGTTCATCAAGAACAACCCCGAAGTGGTGAAACGTTTTGTTTATGCCATCAAAAAGGCGGATCGATACAATAATGACAATCCCGAAATTTCGGCCAAATGGACCGAAGAGGCCATCGGAGTTCCGGTACGGGCGAATCATTGGCACGCAAGAGAGGCGAAGTTTGAGGATAAGGACATTCAGTTCTGGATTGACGGGGCCAAGAAGAGCGGTGCCATCCCTCCCAACGTGAACCTGGTTACAGCGGATATTGCCATCCACGACTTTGAAGTTTACGGTGCGGAGGATTACGCACTGACCTACGATGACAGGGGGAACCTGACTGTTCCCGGGCCAAGGCTCACTGCGGGTAATTGACGAACATTTCCTGGGCTGTAAAGAAACGGCGCCTGTGGACGGAAGGTGTTTTACAGTCCGGGAAACTTTTTATTTGATGAAAAAAGAGCGGCTTTCCCAAAACCAAGCGAATTTTTGGAAAGTTTTAAGAATAAGGAAATTGGTATGAGTACTATAGCCGAAAGGCAAAAAGACGGAACAGAGGACTATAAGATCGTTGCCAGGCATATCAGCAGGGTTTTCCATGCTAAGCATCTCGGCGATAGGAAACGGGAATTTACCGCGGTGAAGGATCTTAACCTAAATGTAAAGAAGGGAGAATTTGTTACTATCGTGGGGCCCTCCGGTTGCGGTAAGTCAACCTTTCTGGATATTCTGGCAGGACTTTCCGAGCCGAGCTCCGGGGAGATCTTCATAGACGGACGGCGGATAACAGGCCCGGCCCTGGACCGGGGCATCGTACTCCAGGGCTACGCCCTCTTTCCCTGGCGCACGGTCAGACAGAACATTGAGTACGGTCTTGAGATCAAAAAGGTGAAAAAGGCCAATCGAAAGGCGATTAGCGATCATTTCATCGATCTGGTGGAACTCAATGCTTTCGCGGACAACTACCCTTACGAGCTTTCCGGGGGTATGAAGCAGCGGGTCGCCATAGCCCGCGCCTTGGCCTACGATCCAGAGGTACTCCTGATGGACGAGCCCTTCGCGGCAGTAGACGCCCAGACAAGGGAAACCTTGCAGGACGAACTTCTAAATATTTGGGAAAAAACCGGCAAGACCATCATCTTCATCACCCACAGCATCGAAGAGGCAGTGTTCCTCGCCGACCGTGTGGCGGTTATGTCCTCAAGTCCGGGTTATATCAAGCGCATCCTTACCGTGGAACTGCCCAGGCCGAGACGTAGCGGGGATACCCGGAACTCTATCGAATTCAGCCGCATAACCGGTTTGGTGTGGAACCTCCTGCACGACATCAATGGGGAGGGTGTAAGGCCGGAAGAACAGGAGGGCCCTCCACTATGGCCCTATAAGGGTATCGGTGAAAATGGTGCTAAAAAACAGGGCCTTGATTCAGCGGCCCTATAAAAAGGACGGGAACGCCGGATCAGCAAGGCTTGGATCTATGGGAGAGTCTCTTAGGGCCCTGGAAAGGTCTGTTCTCAAAGCCATGGGTTTGCTGGTCCCTGGGTTGCTTTGGGAACTCCTGTCCCGGTTGGGGTTCTTAGACCCCCAGTTTGTCCCGTCTTTTCTCCAGGCCCTCGGTGGCATAGTCCAGACTGTGGAAGCGAGACTGCTCCCGGGTAGCCTCATCATCAGCCTCTGGAGGGCAATGATCGGCCTCTTTATTGCCTCCGCCTTAGCCATACCCCTGGGATTGATTATCGGAAGAGATGCCTCCGGTTTTGGGGACTGTTTCAATCCCCTGTTCAGGCTGCTGGCCCAGGTGAACCCTTTTACCTTGACACCGGTTTTTATACTCTTTTTCGGGATTGGTGAAGGGGCCAAGGCCGGGATAGTCGCCTGGGTCTGTTTCTGGCCGGTCTTCTTTAATACCCTTGAAGGCGCTCGGGGCGTAGACCCGATCCTCCTCAAAACCGCCCGAGGGATGGGGGCTCCCGGTTCTACGCTGTTTCTCACGGTCATTCTGCCGGGGGCCGCGTCTTCGATATTCAGCGGTTTGAAGCTCGGCCTTGAGATGTCCTTCTTCGTGTTGATTGCCGCAGAGATGATCGGCGCGAGTTCTGGCATAGGCTGGCTTGTCCAGGCGAGTTATTGGAACCTGCGGTTCTCCTGGATGTACGGGGCTATGATCTTGTCCATAGGGCTGGGTTTCTGTATAAATGGGTATCTAAACCGGCTCTACGATAAAGTATTTTTCTGGCGGGAAGAACCGGTGTCCCTGCAAGGGCGCTTAGGACGAGAAGGCCGGGGGAAGTGGAAAAATAATCAGGGCCTCCCACGGGGACGGCGAAAGCGGTCGAAGCTTCCCCGCCGGAAGCCTTTTACCGGAAGGGACTTCATACGCGCGGCGGTACTGATACTGCTGATTTTACTTGCGGGTTTTTGGCAGATCAGGGAAACCCAAAAGGAATGGCAGCAATTCGGCAAGGAAGGGCATACGTCATCGGGGATAGGTATTTTTGATGACTAAAAGGACAAAACGGGCAGCCAGCGTCGCCATCATCGCCCTCTTTTTCGGCCTCTGGGAATTGGCCGCAGGGTTTGAAGGGGCCCGATCCGCTCTGCTGCCGCCTTTTAGCCGGGTACTGGTAAACCTGTATGGCATGTTCCGGACCCGCAGCCTGGCGATCCATATCGGAATCAGCCTGTGCAGGGTCTCTGCAGGAATCGCCCTGGGTGCCCTCTTCGGTGTTCCCCTGGGTTTCCTCCTCGGAACGGCCCGGGAAAAACTGGGGATATGCCTCGGTGCTTTATGGGGGCTGCTTGCCCAGGTGAATCCTTTCTTGCTCTACCACGTTCTTATCTCCTTCCTCGGTATCGGGGAAACGGTGAAGATAAGTATTCTGAGCTGGGGCTGCCTGTGGCCTGTGGTCTTCAATACTGCCGGAGGGGTGGAAAACATCGACCGGACCCTCCTCAAAGCGGGCAGGGCCTTCGGCGGCGGGAAGGGTTCCTTGTTTTTTACCATCATCCTGCCCGCAACGGCCCCTCGAATCTG
>JAIRLU010000086.1 GCA_031259215.1 Treponema sp.
CGAACAACTTCCGCTTAAAAAACGATAAAAAACGTGGATTTTATTAAGAAATCCACGTTTTTTGGAGACTTGTTCGAGAACCAACCGGGTTCTCGAACAAGTCCAATGCAAATCAGGAAGGGTAATCGGGTTATCAACCGTTCAGACCCCGGTGTTCCCTGCACGGGGCTTGTCCTCAACAGATTACATGCAATAACGAGGACCGGCAAAACCCGGTCCCGAGCGGTTACCCAGGGCTGAGCCAAAGGGAGCCCCGGTTCACAAGGGCGTACCAAACAGCTTTTCGATTTCCTTTTCACCACCCTTTTTAGCGATCAGGATGATGTGATCCCCGACTTTAAAGCAATAATCCCCCTTAGGGATAAAGGAATCCGCTCCCCGGTTGACCAACAGCAGAAGCCCCCCTGCGGAGAGCCGGAACACGGTAATAGGCTTATCCACCACCGGCGCGCCCTTTTCGATTTCAAGTTCAATGATATCGATATTGCCGTCTCCGATGCGATGAATTCCTTTCACCCCACTCCTCATAAGATGGGAGAGAATGGAATCCACCACTACGGATTTCATGGGAATCACCACATCAACCCCAAGCTGTCGGGCTATGGTCCCATATCCGGATCCGGTAACCAGGGCAACTGCCCGGCGAACCCCCCGGGATTTAAGGTAGATCGCGGTGATTATGTTGAGTTCCTGATGCCCTGTGGCGGTTACGATGAGGTCTAGGTCAGTGATCCGCTCTTCTGCAACAAAACTTTCATCGGAAATATCCTCATTGAGGATGAGGGCCTCAGGGAAGCGGGCAGCCAGGTCCTTGCATAGCCCATAATCCTGTTCGATGATGATCACCCGCCGCATACTCTTGGGCAAGAGTCTTTTAAGAAAAGAGAAAAAGGAAGGCCTTTTTTTGGATGCTCCCAGGAGGGGAGGGCTGATTTCCGCAGTAAGGTTTGCTTTCCGGTTCCGATCCTGATCCGGGTACAGCAATCCTTCGGCGATGAGCGTCCCCACCCGCCCGCCGCCAACAATGCCTATTTTTCGTAGGCTCTGTTCAGATCGGCCGGCGCATTTAAAAACCTCATGCAGATCTTTTTCTTTGGCCAGTACATGGATTCGGTCTCCCTTGGTAAGGACCGTTATACCGCTGGGAAGGATACTCTCCTCTTGCCGTTCCAGGAGGGTTACGAGACTTTCCCCTTTTATCAGGGAACGGAAATTCTTGAGGGAAAATCCATCAAAGACGCTGCCCGGAGCGATGTCAACGGAACCTAGTTGGTATGAGGTGTTGGCAAAGGCAAGAATATCCCCTATGGCCCCGTGTTCAATGGCGTTTAAAGCATATCGGGCAGCTTCCACATCAGGGTGTACGAAACGGTCGATACCCAATATCCGTTCACCTGAACGGTTCAACCGTATATACTCGTCGTTTCTCACCCGGGCTATCTTGAGCAGATCCGGATACCGGGAAGCGGCGAGCCCACAGATAAGCATGTTTACCTCGTCAGAACCGGTAACGCAGACCAGGGCATGGGCTTTGGCAATTCCTGCGTCTCCCAAGGCGCTGAGGCTGTTTCCTTCATCGTGGACTACCAGGCAATCCAAGCGGTTTGAGACATAACGGGCCCGCTCCTCATGGGACTCGATAAGGGAAACGTCATGTTTTTCCTGAATGAGGCTTCGGCTTAACTGAGTTCCTACCAGACCGGCCCCGACTATGATAATACGCATGACTGTATTTTATGGTATCTTTCTTTTCCCTTTTCTAGGCTATAGGAGTATGCTCTAAGAGGGCCAAAAAACCTGGATAGGTTACGTCCGCCACCTCGACACCACGGATCTCCACGGGAGCTTCCGCACCCAGAGCGGCAACTGCCAGGGCCATCACCACCCGGTGATCCCCATGACCGTCTACCTTACCGCCGGGCAGTACCGGAAGGTTTCGTGATGACCCAGTACCTCCGCGAATAAGCAGCCCATCAGGGCGTTCTTCAGTCCATACGCCGAGCTTCCTCAATTCCCGGGCCATCACGGCGATCCGGTCGGTTTCCTTGATCCGGGCATGGGCCACGTTAAACAGGGTGGTTTCCCCTTCAGCATAAGCAGCGATGACCGCCATGACGGGTAAGAGATCCGGTGTAGCATTTAAGTCAAAATTCCCTGCCTGGAGGGGACCTGTCCGAGAAACCCAGACGGCCCCGGTATCGTGTTGTTTCTCCCAGTACACCTCTGCACCGAGGTCATTGAGCATAGCGAAAAAGGCCTTATCCCCTTGGCTATCCTCTGGATCAAGACCAAGGAGCCGTACCGGTCCACCGGTAATCGCCCCAGCGCAGGCAGGAAAGGCAGCAGAGGAAAAATCCCCTGGTACTGGTCCGTTCATGGGCCGATAGGAAGCGCCGCCCCTGATACGGAACCAAGAACAATCCGCGGCCGCCTCGTAGGTTACGTGCTGAGCATCAAGATAAGAAAGGGTCATCTCAATATATGGTTTTTCGTTGAGGAGGGGCACCTCAATTTCAGTACAGGTTCCTACCGGGGCTAGGGGAGCAGCCAAAAGCAGCGCAGAAAGATACTGGCTTGTGGGACAGGGAAGACGCACCCGGCCTCCTTTCCAGGGACCTTGTACGGTGATAGGGACGCAGCCCTGAGGGGCAGATGAAACCCGAATACCTAAACCAGAGAGGGCTTGCAATAGCGGATCCCCACTACGACGGCGGATCTGGGCATCTCCGGTAAACGTTATGGGTTCCCTTCCCAGAGCAGCCGCAGCCAAAGCTAAAAAAAGGGTGGTTCCCGAATTTCCTACATCCAGCGGTTTATCAGGGGTCTTGTAGGTGCCCCCGGCTGCTCCAGCCCCAATGCCCCGCACCAGCCAACGAAGCACCCCTCCACCCTGGTGGCCTCCCTGAAGGACCGGGGATTCCTCAATGACCACACCCAGGGCACGGCATACCTCAAGACAAGAACGGGTATCCAGGGAATCCAGCGGATACTCGATTTCAGAAACCCCCTCTCCTAATGCCGCCATAAGGAGACGCCGGATGGTATGGGACTTAGAAGCGGGGATCCGAATCGTCCCGGTAATCTTATGGGGTTTAATGATACCGTACATAAGGATAGGATAGCACTTCGCCCCATTTGAAGCAAGGTAAGAAGATACACCCCAGGGTCAATCTGTTAATCAACTGAAAAGGGTCTACCGATTACCCGGATTTTTCGTTCTAAAACCCGCTTAATCGGTATCGAACGTTAGTCTGTTGAGGCGGGTCTTATTTCATAAACCGGTATCCCGCGCCCCACACGGTCTGTATATGCTGCGGCTTTGAGGGATCCTGTTCGATTTTTTCCCGCAGCCGGTTAATGTGTACCGTAATGGTATTCAGATCACCGAATGTATCCTCCCCCCAAACTTTGTCATAGAGACGTTCTTTGCTTAAAACTATTTCAGGATTAGAAGCAAAAAATAAAAGCAGTTCATATTCCTTATTGGCAAGGGTTATTTCCTTGTCCGCAACATATACGCGCCGGGCGGCGGGAATTATTTTGAGACGGCCCAGATCAATTTCACCGGTTTTATTTGGTACCGGCACACTTCCGGTTTTTAGCCGTCTATACCTATTGGTATGTGCTTTCACACGGGCTACCAATTCTGTCGGCGAAAAAGGCTTTGAAATATAATCATCGGCCCCAAGACCTAAACCACGTACCTTGTCCATGTCTTCAATACGGGCAGTAACCATTACAATTGGTATATCTATTTTTCCCCGAATCTCTTTGCATATTTCATATCCGCTTATACCCGGCAGCATAATATCCAGGAGAATAATATCAACATCACCGGACAAGGCCCGCTCCATGCCTTTTCTCCCGTCTGTTTCATGGATAACCTCGAACCCGTCTATCTCCAGGAAATCCCGCTCAACTTCGGCAATAGCCGTGTCATCTTCGATAATTAACACCTTCATAACGCCGCCTCATCTGCCAGCGGTAAATAGATACGTATTGAAAGACCGCGCTCCGCTAGTTCTGCCTGCATTGAGCCGCCCATGCGATTTACTATTTTTTGCGATATGGCAAGTCCCAGGCCATTACCCTTGGTGTTTCTGGATTGGTCCACGCGGTAAAAAACATCGAACAATTTATCCAACACTTCCTCCGGTACACCGGGACCGTCATCGGTCAAACCTATTTTAACCATATTGTCCACCATGCCTGTTTTTATTTCAATCCGCCCGTGTTCCGCTTCTTTGTATGTGGCGCTGTTTTCAAGGATATTGACAATGACATTACGGAACAGTACCGGGTCGATGTTCACCGGCAGCTTTTTTGCCGTTTCGGACAACTCCACCGTAAGCCCCCGTTTTACATATTCGCCGGAAAGTTCCGATACCATATCGGAAATAAGCCGTCTCATATCAATGGTTTTCAAATTGAGGGGAAAATCGTTAATATCGAGTTTTGAAAATAAAAACAAATGATTGATGATATGCTCTAGGTCATGGGTTTTGTTTTTAATAGTCGTAAGATATTTTTTCCGCATCTGTTGAGTTGAGGCAACGCCTTTTTCAAGCCCTTCAAGATATGCTTTTATTGAAGCAAGAGGCGTTCTAAGGTCGTGGGAAATTCCGGCAATCAGCTCTCGGCGGTTTTCCTCGTATTTTTTCCGTTCATCCGATATACTTTCAAGCCGGGCCGCCATTTCATTAAAAGCATCGCAAACGGGCAAAAACTCATCGTCGGCCTGGTACTCAAGCCTGAAACTTACATTGTTTTCCTGAATCTGTTTAACCCCAAACGAGAGGATGGTAAGGGGCGCGCTGATATTCGTTATTATCATACGGGTCAGAAAGAAATTCGTCGCTAGGACGAGCATAATCATGATCCAAACCAGCGCAACTCCCACGATTAGTACATACCTGATATAAGCATCGTCAATAAAGTGAAAATCATAATTGATCACCATTGCTTTTGCGGTACCGATGGTGTGTACATATACTATCGTTGTATCAAAAGACAAGGTATGATTTCCCGTCAATAATACAAGTGTGTCAAACAGGGGATCATTTTCCCCTGGAGGTGGGATAATCCATTCTTCATTATCATAAAGGGCGAAAAAAACAGCATATCGCTGAAACTGTCCTTGTACATTTTCAATCGAGTCTTTGAGATTATTCATGTCCAACATATCGGCGTCTTTGGTATCATCACCTATATTCACCAATTCGCGCCGGGCTTTATAGAATATTTCTTCGTTGAACGACTGACCTCCCCCGCGATAGTTCTTTATTATCACAAACCGTATACCGATAGAAAAAAAGATACAAAGCACAAAAGGTATGACGATCATAAGTATATTGGAGATAAATATCCGGTGTTTTATGGTCATGTATGGAATAGCCTCCTTTCAATGAACAGTGAACAACAGGAAATACTTCACCATTCAATTCATTATTCTTATATTCAGTCAAGGCAGCGGCGCCGTAACACTACCC
>JAIRLU010000105.1 GCA_031259215.1 Treponema sp.
AGACAGAGCGGGTGCTGAAAGAATACCAGTATCTAGCAGCCAGGCCCTTCTAAAAAGCAATCGCCTTTAAAGGGACGTTTGTTACAGGAGTAGATTTTTGTGAATGGAGACTGTTTCAGAATAGAGTTGTTGAGAAACCTCAGTTTCTGAACAACTTCCGCTTAAAAAACAGCAAAATCCGGAGCATTTTGCAAGACTTGTTCGATAACCAACCGGGTTATTGAACAAGTCCAAGGTGCTATTTTGAAACAGTCTTTTTATATGCTCGTGAGACAAATCGCTCGTCGCTGCCAATGAAGTGAATTCGGGAGTGTGATCAAGGACTTCGCCAAAATCAGGATTCCCGGGAGGGAGTAAATCCGTCTTGCGGTTCCTTTTGGTCTATTTGCACGGCAAGGGTACAGCCAAAATCTCCTCGGAGAGATGAGTGAGTTTTTGGATGTCCTTCTGTCTGGTATTTTATTCTCCTATGAGATTTCATATTTTACCCCTTCATACATTAGACCTGTTCAATAACCCACTAAAACTGCCTGTCATAGTTTATAATACCACAAATCAAAGTCATTCTCAGGGAATGTCTATTACAGCAATGTCCCCGGTAAGTATATGACATACATCTAAATTTTTTTATATCGCCGTTGATATGTTCAATGACAACACGCCTGATTAATGGTTTTTGGCGAGATTTCTTGATTTTTTTCGAAAAATTTTAAAAAATTCAAAAATATGGCGCATAACTCAGTATATACGACTCATTTCACCTATACTCCTTTTTTCGCGTTATATACGAAGTGTATTTTAACGGATCAAACCTCTTTGCAGCTTTTTAATAAATTACCGCCGCTAGAATGCAGAGCACCGAAAGACGAGATGTTTACCGGACCGTAATTCGGTTGATCCTGCCAGCGGCAAAACCCCAGCGCTGGTTCACATACGCGGAGAAGGCCACTGCTTCAGTATGGAAGGACCGGGCAATGTCCGGCCAGGAATGGGAAGCTTCATCCATGGGGGGCAACACGGTACGGCGCCAGGGGGAAGCATCGATCCGGGCAGCTAGATATTCCCCAAAATAGGATGCAGCATGAGATACCGGCTGCTGGAGTACATGGGCCATAAACTCGTTGAGCATCAAATAGGAATCCTGTACGTCATAATGCTGATAATCAAAAAAAGAAAGGATGAATCCCTTTGCGGTGGGATCCAAGGTTTCAAAACGATGGCGGCTGAAGTTCCGAAAATCCTCATCAATAAAGAAAAGCCCGTGAAACCCTTCATGGACCATGAACTGGGAACGGAGATACTCAGGAGATTCTCGGGAAATGGAAATAACCGCACCAGTGCCCGTTGACCAGGCGCCAGTTTCTGTTTGGCTTATGATGCCCGCTGCTTGGAGTATACGTTCCAGTTCCCGCTCTTCTGGAGAAAGGGGAAACTCCGTGTTTCGGGCAGCCTCAAAAAAGGCAGCCAGATCCTTTGCCCGGTAATCATGGGCATTCCAACCATGTAGATTCGCTATCTCTCGGTCAGCGGCAAGACGGCCGCGAAAACCAGCTTTTTCAGTGAAAAAAGCCAGTCGCTTAAACAGCGCATTCTGGATCGTATAATCGGCAGTATCAAAAATGAGTATCGAAGGAAAATCTTTCCATTGAAAGAACTCGTAACGGGGGTCCCGCCAGTTTTGTTGGGGATAGTTCAGGATGATGCCGGGATCTGCGCTGACGGGATACTGAGGAAAAGAAGGGTTCTCTGCAGAAATAAGCATGAAGGTTTTGAACTGCCTGTTCCCGCTGCTCTTCAACGGATAGGTAACAGGAGACAACGCTCCTGAAGGAATGAACAAGGACGCTCCGGATCCCTCGTGCGGAGCGGTATAGTCAAAACGCCGGTTTTCCCCATTGATCCGGATATGGGATGATTCTCCTTCGGCATATACTGCAAGCCCTCCGGTAATCTGGTATTGAGATGGAGGGTTTATACTGAACCCATAGGGATACCGGGGATCCGGTTCCTCTCGAAACACAAAAGGACTTGCCCGTAAGATGCAATTCTGTGGAGCTTCTGTTTCCTGAGTCAATTCCTGGTTAAATCCGTACCAGCGGTTTACGAGGCTGAAGGAATGCAGTTCAAAAACCCAAGTAGGAACCTCATCAGATGCAGGCGAATCGGTGTTTTCCTCTGATTCTGAGGTAACCTGGAGGCGTATCTTTTCTAATCCGGTATTAACCGGTATCATATAGCGGATACGGCTCGGCTTGGTATCCATACCGAGAAAAGAAGCATCAGAGGGAAGGACCCAGGCGGCCTCTCCTTCGATGGTGAGGATGATCCGATAGGGAGGCGTCCCTGCATTGGTTCCATCGACTGGCCGAATCCTATAATCTACTTCTAAAGCCCCTTGAGGAGGAACCGGCACGGTCTTTTCAAACACATATTCGAATACTTCCGGTTTGGAAAGGGGAAGCACCCCTGAGGTGGCTACTTTAGAAAGGCCGTATAAAGGGGTCCTGTCCTCTGCGCCATAAAAGGGAAATGCCACCAGTTCCTTGTATGTACAGGAACTGGTCCCGAGGTGGCTGACCAAAAAGATCAGTAAGACCGGATACCGCGGTTTTGCAGGTATCTGCATGGGGTTTCTCCTCTCTCCCTCCTACAGGGCGACGATGTTTCGGGCCATCCGTTGAGCAAGGGAATATTTCCGTTCATTAGTTATTTCTGGATCCCCCCGCAGAAAGGTTGCAAGCTGGACCCGGAAAGCTTCGGGTAAGATCGAGAGTTCCAGAGTCTGTTTATAATAGGCCCGATGGGATGGTTCAAATTGATGATTGATACAAAACAAGGTAAGACAGGCGGTTTTAATGAAGAGGGCAGCAGAGATGAGGTAATTGAAATCATCCTCCTGAAAAAACGCCGCCCCCAGGTCATTCAATAGGTGTTCCATCCTGGATTGATAGATATACCGCATCTGCACCCAAAAGGTATCATCCAGGTTGAGCAGTTGCTTTCGTATGTCCTGGATCCAATCGGTCCGGTAAAAAAGAAGCTCCCCCTGGGTCAATCTATAGAACCCGTAGGTTCCTGAATCCTTGATAATCCAGAAAGACTCCGAGTCGGTAGACACCATGGAAACCAAGGTTTGGATTTGCCCGGTAGATTTATACTCCAGTCTGACCGGAAGCCCTCCGATAAGGAAGCGATCCTTATCAGTCCGGCCTGAAGTCTCAAAAGCCGCCACATCTTCCCCGTACAGGCGCCTCCGTTCCTCTGGATCTGGGATGGGGCCTGCATAAAATACGTCTAGGATCAGGGCAAAATAGGGATCCAGCGTATCCTCCTGGGCAGCCTCGTTAAGGGAAACACATTCCACCCCGGGCCATTGAGCAAGCAGTTTAGTGAACCTCTCAGCAAGCAGTTTGGTTTTATATTTCATGATCCTTCCTTACTATAGGTATAGAGGCTTTGTTTAAAATCTGACATTTTGAAAACCTCATACCTATGTTAATTGTAACATGCTATGGTGATCTGCGGTAGTCTGTAGCTCCAGGGTACTACAGATAGCAAAATGGGGCAGGGAGACATCGACTCCCCATGCTCTCTTACCGGGGAGCATAAAAAACCCGGAGAGACCCAGTTTCTATACGACGTACGAAACCGTATCTCTCCGGGTAAAAAGAATGGAGAGCATCAATATTTTTAAATAACCCAATTACCGCCTGAGGCACAGAGGATTGCCGAGAGAGGTAGCAGCAATCCCCTGGTAATTTCCTATACCGAGGGTTTTTGCACCTTTTCATTGGTTCTGCAAAAACCCTCAACAACTAATTATCAGTTAGCTGTATGTAACTTAATTAGCTATACCTAACATACTATATTAAAAAAAATTTGTAAAGGCCTTTTTTAAAAAAAATTACTTTTTTTGCATTTTTTTCTGGGGCCTTTGCAAAACAGGCCTGCAGGCTCATAACCTACCGTACCCCAAGCGGATTAAACCCATTTCCATCCGATCTGTACCTTCATGGGTAAAAGCAAAACACCCGGATCACCACGATAGGGTTGGGAGGATCCCCTTCTTGGCCACAAAGCCCGCCAGCGGGCTTAATGCCCCTAACTGGCAGAGGGAGTATGAAAACGAAGCGCCCCTGGCTTCAAGGCTTGAGTGGGCGGGAACCGCGTCCTCCGTATGGCGTAAGACCCTACCCAAGAGCAAGGGCCAACGGAACCTAAGCCGAATTCCCAAACACGCCGCCCACGCAAAGCCCGCCAGCGGGCTTACTGCCCCTGACCGGCAGGGGACTATGAAAACGAAGCGCTCCTGGCTTCGAGGCTTGAGTGGGTTGAGGCCACGTCCTCCGTATAGCCTAAGACCCTACGCAAGGCCTATTCCAAATCAGGGCCAGGGCATATACAATTTTCGCTCCTGCACATTCCGTACAACCACCGAGCTTTGAAGCACATCGACCCCGTCGGACCTGAGGTCCGCCCGCCCCAACAAACCTGAAGGGCAAAGAACACGGTCGCATTGCAGCTATTATGAGGCCCGGTCAACGTACCCGTTCGTGGCTGTTCGTGGTTACCTGCTTCCTGATCTCATGTATATGCCCTCGCCCTGGCCTTTGCCGCTTAACCGGTTGAGTTTCTGGAGTTCCTGTTTTATCATAAACCCGGCCAGGATGGAGGCCCCCAGATCCGCAGCGGGCATGGCAAAGAAGATTCCGTATACCCCGAAGATCCGAGGCAGGACCAGCACCAGGGGAATGAACAGCAAGATCTGCCGGGATAAGCTCAAGACCGTTCCTGGTATGGGTTTTCCCAGGGCTTGAAAGAAATTAGCCGTAATGATCTGAAAGCCGATCATCGGTAAGAACAGGGTACAGGCCCGTAAGGAACGGATACCCATTTGCATCAGTTCCCCTTCCTCATTCCTAAAAATCGCAATGAAAAATCGGGGAACCCCTTGAATCAGTAGAAACCCCACCCCTACAAAGATCGTCGCCCAGAGTACTGCCAGTTTGTAGGCCTTGATAACCCGGTCGTATTGCTTTGCTCCATAGTTGTACCCAATGATGGGCTGCACCCCCTGATTCAGCCCTTGGAGGGGCATAATAATGATCACCAGGATGCTGTACACGATGCCCATGGAAGTAACCGCCAGATCCCCTCCATATTGATCCAAGGTCCGGTTTAGCACCACATTGACCAAGCCTATGGCCGCTTGCATGGCAAAGGGGGCAAACCCAATGGACATGATCCGGAGACTGAGCTTCCATTCAAGCTTCATACTCCTGAGGTGGAAACGCAGCTTGGTCCAGGGAGAATTAAAATAGCATATAACCCAAAAAAAGGAAATAAATTGGGAGAGAATCGTTGCCCAGGCTGCACCGGCAATACCCCAGTCCAGGAAGAAAATAAAAATGGGGTCTAGGATGATATTTATCACCGCCCCCAGGATCTGGGTAAACATGGAGGTCCTGGGATGCCCATCAGAACGGATGAAATGATTAATCCCCGGTCCCATGGCGCTGAAAATACCGCCGTAGAGGATGATCCGGAGATAGGTTTTGGCATAGGGAAACACCGCTTCGCTTACCTTGAGCATATCCCGAAGCAGCGTATCAAGAAACACCAGGCTCAGGAGGATAACCACCGCGGGTACGAGAAAGAGCAGGGCAAAGGCATGGCCCATGATTTTTTCTACCTCATCCCGGCGGCCTTCTCCAAGATGAATGGAGAAGAGGGCATTGGCGCCGATACCGATTAACATGGATGCAGCCATCATAAGCATCATGACGGGCATCACCGTGGTTATTCCCGCGATTCCCAGGGGATCGACCCCTTGGCCCACATAAATACGATCTACAATGTTATAAACCGCATTCACCACCATGCCGATGATGGCAGGCACGGAAAAGTCGAACAACAAGGTACTGATTTTTTCAGTACCGATTCTATCGGTGGTAGGTTTAGGTTTATTAGTCATGGGGCGCAGTATAGCCTCTCCCAATGGGGTGGGTCAAGGCTCGCACCTTAACTGCCAAAAGAACAGCCAGGAGGTACCCAGGGGCCTTCTCCTGAGGCTTTTTTAACATCGCCCAGGTTGAAAAAGCCCTCTCTGGGTATACCCCGGCCCCTCGGAACCTCAAAGGCCCTGCTTACCCACATCCTGCTTAAGGGGCCGTTATGCAGCCAGGGCGCCATCAAGGCATGGATAAGAAACCCGGCAGAAACGTGGAAAACCAGGGTATATAGGTTACCAGGAGGACCACTACGAATTGGATAAGCAGGAAGGGAAACACATACCGGCAAATAGCCGCAAAGGGTTTATTGAACCGATAGGCAGCCAAGAAAAGATTCATGCCCACAGGGGGGGTGAGGAAACCCACTTCCAAGTTAGTAATAAAAATAATCCCCAAATGAATCGGATCAATCCCATACGCCGTACCCAGGGGAACGATCAAGGGTAATACGATCAGGATAGCCGAGAAAATATCCATCAAGCAGCCCACCACAAGGAGGCTGAGGTTGAGAAACAGGAGAAAGAGGTACTTGGATTTGAAGGCGCGCTGCATCCAGTGGACCAGAGCTTCAGGGGCCTGGGTATCCACGATGTAATAGGATAAGGCCTGGGCTAAAGCCAGAATCGACAAGACCCCTCCAATGATGGGAATGGCCTTGGAAAACACCCTGCCCAGGTCCTTCAAGGGTATATCCCGATGGATGAAGACCTCCACAATGAAGATATACAGCACTGCCACCCCGCCGATTTCAATGAGAGACAGCAGACCGGAAAAATACCCGCCGATAAGCAGAACCGGAAGCAGGATTTCAAAGACCGATTCTTGTACTGCACCGAGGGCCTTGGAAGGATTAAAGGGTTCTATGGGGATTTTTGTTTTTATCGACGCGATGATGCCGAAGATAATAATCCCTATAACCAAAATCAAGCCGGGGATGATCCCCCCTAAAAACATGTGAAACACATTGGTCATGGTGGCAGTCCCCACCAAGATAATGGGGATGCTGGGAGGAAAGAGCAGGCCGATGCTCCCTACGGAGGTTAAAAGGCCAATGGAAAATCCTTCCGGGTACCGGACATGGCCGGTTAAAATCGTATAGAGGATCCCCCCTAAAGCGAGAATCGTAACCCCCGAAGCCCCCGTGAAAGAGGCAAAAAAGGCGCAGATAAGCACCGTAGCAACGATCATGCCGCCGGGTAGCCAGGAAAAGAGGCTTCGAAACGTTTGTACCAGCCGTTCCCCGGCCTTACTCTCCGATAAAAAGAAGCCTACCAAAGTAAAGAGGGGAATCGCGATGAAACTATCTTTAGTGAGGGTGGTATATACCTGATTCGCCACGACATCCACTTCACCCCCCGCGGCTTGGATCAGTAACAGGGCTAAACCGCCCATAATGACAAACAGGGGAGTCCCAGCTAACGCCGCAGCCACGAGCAGGACCACTCCCGGGATTCTCAGGTAAAAGGCCAGGGTATACCAGAAGTCGAGGAAGGTATAGAGCGTATCAGGAACATCAAAGCCCCAAAATATCTTAGCAAGCATGGGCGCAGACCATAGGGTTCCCAGAAGCAAGGCCAAAACCGGGAAGACCTTTCCTTTCCCCGATACCGGCGCGTTCCAAGCAAACCGAAAAGCCATTACTCCATATCCGATGGGAATTATCAAGCCAAAGATCTGATTCGGGATAAACCCGATCATACGCCACGGAGAAAGGCCGATTAAGACAAAGGAACCGCCGCACCAGGCAACCTGGATTAGGATAAATGCAGATAAGAGCGTATGGGCTAGAGCAAAGCCCTGCTTCATCTGGTGATTTCCAAAATTGCCTACCAAAGCAATGGAGAGGTGCTCTTCGGTTTTCGTGGCAAGCATCCCTGATACCAATCCCACCACCAGGAGGCAATGGACCATAAAGTCGTTGGAAGCAGGTATGCCGGTTTTGAATATAATCCGAGCAGCTGCATCTGCTGCCGGAAGCAAGGCAAGCAGGATCAGGGCGCCATACCCCAGTCCTTGTTCAAGCCGATGCAGCGCCCCCCAGGGGAAGGCCCTTTCGGCCTTTAGTTCCCTATCCATTACCCCGCCGCCTTTAACGTCTGCTCCGGTACTGCTGTAATATACCGTTTATTTGCTGATACAGTTCCCGGTTAAAGGTAGTACCCAACAGGACAGGCATGGCCCCTTCCACATCAGCATACCAGACTTGTTCCTGTTCTGGGCTTGTCTGGTTTACCTTTAGTCCATAGTTCGTCATGGTTTTTATCACATTGGCTTCCAGTTGGGTGATTGAATCGCTAATCTCGTCGGCAATACGCCGGGAAACTTCTATAAGCCTCGGTTTATAGACTTCGGGAATCCTACTCCACGCCCGCTGGTTTAAAACGATCCCCCCCATAAAAGGAGCGATATTGATGGATGCCATGTGTTTGGTGATCCCGAAAAGCTGCATCCCTCCCACTAAGGCCGGACTTTGATACACCGCATCGATCATACCGCTGTTAAGGGCTACCAGGATCTCATTCATCGCAACCGGCACCATTTGATACCCCATGATCTTAAAGGCCTGACTCATTTCAGGCATCTCAGGACTGGTTGCCAATTTTTGCCGTTTTAAGTCCTGAGGAACGAAGACCTCCCTGCGGGAAAAGATTTTAACCCATCCGGATTTAGCCCAGGCCAGCGTAAAAAAACCTTGCTTATTGATCTTTTCTTCCAGAACCGGTTTTAAGTCTTTGAGGACCCAGGCCAGTTCCGCATCGTTTCTGATAAGAAAGGGAGCGCTCAAGGTCATGATTTCCGGATCGATGAGGGTGAGTCCTGCAGAGGTGAGGACCACCCCCTGAATCTGATTCAGCTTGAGTTTCCGCAGTACATCTGCCTCTCCGCCGGCAACCCCGTTATGGTAGACCCGCAGTTCCACTTCACCGTTACTTACCGTGGCCCATTCCTGGGACATACGGTTCAATGCCCCTCCCCAGGGGGTGTTTTCAGGGGCCATGGAGGCAAGTTTGATGGTAATTTTTCTTTGGGCAAAAAGCACCCGCGGATTCCCCATACCCAGCAGCAGCAGCACCACGATACTGCCCATAAAACAGCAGGTTCTTTTTGAAGCCGCTGTTTTTTGCACCTTGTTCCTCTTGTTCATACTACAACCTCCTTTGTATGAGCGGAGTCTCTGGGAACCTCCGCTGTTTTTAAGGTACTTCCTGGATAGCATCATCCCAATCCATATCGGTTTCTGCATCAAGAAAGAAATTTCCCGCTTCTTCCAGGAGATACCGGGCTTTACGCTGGGAAAGGATGGTAACCAGCCGATTTGCCGGATCCGCATCCGGATCCATGGCCACGGCGATCTCCAGATACGTCTTAAAGGTAGCATAGTCCTGAGCAGGAATACAAACCGCTTCTGCATAGGCTATGTAGGGCCCCGGCGAGCGGCCCCCGGATTTTTCCAGGGCCCGCTGGAAATAGGTATCTACCAAAGATTTATTGCCCCCCATACCCTCCGGCATGGAAGCATAGAACAACAGATAGAATTCGTCCAAGGCCCCCCGATTGAAATCCGGGTCTAAGGCATAGGCCCGGTCGATATAGGCGAGCAGTTCCGGGGCCTTACGGCCCAGTTCCAGATCAAAGGGATCCAGGGAATAGGCCGAGAGAAACCCTGCCGCGGTCCAGTACAGGAAGGGGACATCCTCCTTCTTCATCTTTCCCAAATACCCCTTTACGGGATCAGCCCCTGAAGCAGTACTGAATCCCGGATATTTTTTATCTAAACCGGAATAGAGTATGGCCCCTCCCCGGAGGTAAAACGTTTTCGCCCGGACATACTGCCGCTCCCGTTCCGCATACTGGTTCCGCGGAAGGATCTGGGCCGGCCCCTGGACAAAGGCGTTGGCGTACATGACAAAAAGGGAACCCGTCGTCAGGATGAGACCCTCATGGCGGGGATTAGCCGCGAGAAGGGATTCATACATCTTGATAGCAAAGGGGAGGGCGTTTCCCGCCAGTTCAGGATCCTCCTCGCCCGTAAAGACCGTGCTACTGCCCTCGCCGGTCAAGGCATTAGAAACCGCCTGTATAGCTATGTGATTGATTGAACAAGAACCCAGCAAAATGATACTCACCGCCAGGGGGGAAAAAACGATACCCTGTTGCATCGCCCTGCCTCCTTAAATACTACAGCCGGTTCCATGACCACGCTTAAATAAAGGGTACAATTTTTTTAATTCCAATGCAAGAGCGTGCGTTGCATCACATGGAACAGGTTATCCCCAGTACCATAAGGACGTGCAAAGGAGGGCCTCTCCAGGGGGTTAGACATGAAAGAAAACCAGGCAAATCGACCCGGTCAGACCTTAGTCCTTTACCACTGTGGACAGATCCCGCATGATCAGGGTCATTCCTGCATGGCTGGGGACTATTCCCGAATGGCCCGGGGACAGCCCCCATGTGCGTTACCATAAAAGAACCTGTCCGCTCATTCATGTGCATTTAAACCGATAGTATTGTAATAATTCGTGGTAATTCGTTTAATTCGCGGACCTTTTGATCCTAAAGTAAACGCACATGGGAATAAGTCCCAGGTTTTGCGGAGCTTCACCGCTCTTTTTAAAGAAAAGATAAGGACCTGTTACCGCTGCCTTCTTAAGCGTTTTTATGGGGAGTATCCTGATCATGATGATACGGATACGTCTACACCCATCCGGTTAAACCCGTTATACTATGCCATACATGCACCATACGAAGCACATACGATATATCGACCCTTTGAATGATCTGGGAAAAGGACTGTTACAGGTGGAAAAACCCATCCGCTATATAGGAGGCGAATACGGCTGCCTGGCAAAAATCCAGGCGGATCTACGGCTCCTCATAGCTTTTCCTGACCTGTATGAGATAGGTATGAGTAATCAGGCCCTCAGGATACTCTATAACCGGCTGAATCAGCTTGCAGGAGTTTCCTGTGACCGGGCCTTTACCCCTGCCCCGGATTTTGAAAAGCTCCTCCGCAGTCAGGGGATTCCCCTGTATGGCCTTGATACCGGTATCAGCTTGGCGGATCTGGACCTCCTCTTGTTTACCTTGGGCTATGAGTTGGGGATCACTGAAGTTCTCACCATGCTGGATACTGCCGGAATCCCCTTACGGGCTTCAGCAAGAACCGAAGCCCATCCTATCGTGATCATGGGAGGGCCTTGTGTTTCCAATCCCTTTCCCTATGCCCCTTTTATCGACGCCTTCTGGATCGGAGAAGCAGAGGGAGGCTTTTTTAGCCTGGTTCAAGCCCTTCAGAGCTTAAAAAAGGCCGGCCACGGGAGGACGGCCTTGCTTGAGCACCTGTGCGCCCATCCTTCGGTATGGACCCGAGGCAAGAGGAGGGCAAAGCGGGCTTTGGATAGGGATTTCGCCTTTCGGGAGGCTGCAGCAGCGGTTTTCCCGGTTCCTAATATGAAGGTGGTCCAGCACCACGGGGCTGTAGAAATCATGCGCGGGTGTCCTCACGGCTGCCGGTTTTGTCATGCAGGCTACTGGTATCGGCCCATGCGGCAGAAAAGCGCCAAAACCATCCATGCAGAGGTTGCTTCTTGTATTACCCAGGGAGGATACCGGGAAATAAGCCTTACCTCCCTTTCTTCCGGGGATTATCAGTATCTTGACCGCCTGGTGGATGCCCTCCATGCCGCCTATGGCCCTGAGCATGTTTCCTTTCAACTGCCCTCTCTCAGGGTATCCACGTTTTCCCTACCCCTTTTGGAAAAAATTGCAGCGGTCCGGAAGAGCGGCCTCACCTTTGCCGTGGAAACCCCGGTTGAGGCTTGGCAATTTTCGATAAATAAGGAGGTGTCCCGGGATACGGTGGTAGCTATCGTCCAGGAAGCCAAGAAGCGGGGCTGGCGAGGGGCAAAGTTTTACTTTATGATCGGCCTTCCTCTGGGAAACGCTCCGTTCCCTGAAGTACATGAGGAAGTAGAGATTGTCAATTTTATCCTGGACATTGCCCGCCGTACGGGGATGCATTTTACCATCAACGTAGGAACCTTTGTCCCTAAACCCCATACCCCCTATCAATGGGCGGCTCAAATGGACGAAGCCATCGCCCGTACCAAACTGGACTATATCCGATCCGCGCTTAAAGCGCAGGGTCATAAGGTAGGGATGCAAGATCCCTTTATTTCGATCCTCGAAGGGATTATAAGCCGAGGGGATGAACGGGTAGGCGACCTTATTGAAGAAGCCTATCGCAGGGGCTGCCGCCTTGACGCGTGGAATGAGCATATACGGCAGGATATTTGGCGAGGGCTTTTTGAAGCGCACCCGGCCCTGATCCAGGAACTACAGCGCCCTAAACATCCGGATCTACCCATGCCCTGGCAGGGTATTGAGATTGGCATGGCATCAAGCCACTTTAAAAAGGAATTACTCCAATCAGCAGCAGGCGCCTGTACTCTGCCTTGTAAAGAACCCTGTACGAACCCTTGCGGAATATGCGATAAGGACACCGGTATCATCAAAAATACTATACCAGAAGGGATAGTTCATCCAAAAGCGCCTGCAAAGACCCAAGATGGCCCCACATGGCGGATTCTCTTTGCCTTTGCCAAACAGGGGAAGGGGATTTTTTACCCTCATTTGGCCCTGGTGGAGATTTTTACTATGGCTATGACCCGTGCCGGTATCCCGGTCCTGTATTCCCAGGGCTTTAACCCAAAGCCAAAATTAGAAATTGCCGCTCCCTTATCGGTCGGTATCAGTGGGGAGGCTGAAATCGCCGCCATTGATACCTCCTTTTTTTTCAGCGCCCAGGCGTTCAAACAAGCCCTGTCTACCCAGCTTCCCGAAGGCATTACCCTAGGCAAGGCCATACATATCCTCATTCCCTGGGGGGCAAAAAAACGTTCTTTGGCGTCTTTGCTCTGGGGTTACTCCTATCAGACCCCCCAGGGGGATATGGACATGGTACAAGC
>JAIRLU010000144.1 GCA_031259215.1 Treponema sp.
AAATAACCTTATTAATAGGTTTAAAATAATATGGAGTGGGGTGTATACTGCACCTAACGAGGCCGTCGAATTAATGCTCTTTAAGCTTTCATGGGGCTATATAAAGCGTATGGCCTATTAGGCTGGTTTCCATCTTCGCGCAAACTTTCGAAAGAGCACCAGCAAGCGCTGTACAAAAAATTCATCCCCTTTCTGTTGCTGCTCTTTGTTCAGCTTGGTGAGTATCATCTGGGCAAAATCTGCAGGATTGCTGCAGGATAGGATAGTTACATACCTTAATTCTTTTGCGGATATCTTCGCCGCCGCCTTTTCTTTTTTACCGGCGCTTTCTATGGTGTCCCCCTCCCAATCGCCCACTCAGGACTTCTCATCAACGATTTTCGGGCGTTCGTCGATGGAAACAGGGTCAACTATCTGACCGCAACGATCTTTTGCCCCCTTCCGCTTGCGCGGTTTTACCTGTTTTTGGAAATGTTCTCCAGAGCTTTGGGGCAGCCCCATACCCCTAAACCCATTAAAACAGTTCCATCTGGGGATCCTGCTTGAGCAGCAAGTCCTGATTCCACAGGGCTGCAGCGGCAATGGACCGGGCTACGGGAAGCACCTGGGCATTGATGTAATGATCGTAGTCAAAGGGAGCATGGGGGAGTAATGCCGGTTCAGGCCCTTTCAGGGTCCAGACAAAGGCTACGGTCCCTCGCCGGCCCTTCCAGCCCAGCAGCCGGGCGGCCTTCACCTGGGGTGGGGTAGAGGAGATATAGGTTTCTGGAGGCCGGGAAAGCCGCTTTCGATAGATCAATGCTTCATCCAATTCCCCCCGGCAGAGTTGCCCTATGGTCTCCTGGACCTTCTCGCTCAGTTCCGCTTCCCTGCCTCCAGCAAAGACCAGCTCCAAGAGTTCCATCTGGAGCCTTCGGGCCAAAGGCGTGGCATCACTCCTCACCGCTTCCATGCCCTTCACCTCCACCGATAGGGTTCCCGAAGCATCCAGAAGATACCCCCCATAACCTTTGGCCCTGCCCCGGCCTGCTGATTCGGAAAAGGCCCGCAGGGGAGGTATCATAAAACGGCGATAGACTTTTTCAAACCGGAGTTCCATGAACGATGAACGATGGTACTCTTGATGTACTCGCCCGGCAAGAAAGGCGTTCAGTTCTGCCGCAAGTCCTTGGCATAGGACAAAGAAATCCTGATATGCCGCCTCATCCCCAAGGCGGGTCTCTACAAAAAGGGAATCCGTATCCCCGTAGAGGACCCTAAAACCCTGATCCGTAAACCAATCTCGGGAAAACAGGAGCCATTTCCGGGCAAACGAGGTGATCCCCCCGGCTAATTCAGTGCGGCCGTACCGGCAGGCCTTGGTACCCAATACCCCATAAAAACTGTTCATCAAGATCTTATACCCATAGGCAGCGTTTTCATCCCCTCGGTCCAGGGCTTCTTTTCGGGCAGCAAAGTATTCCTCAATGAGGCCTGGGAGCAGCCCGGGACGGGAAGAAAAAACCGCGCCGTTGGGAGCCGTGATCAGCCCGGAAGAAGGAGCCGCATCCTTGGCCCGGGCATAGGAGAGGGGGTCGATATTAAAAGTACGAATAATGGAAGGGTAGAGGCTTCGGAAATCAAAAACCGCTACATTGCTGAAAAAACCAGGCAGCGGATCCAGCACGGTTCCCCCAGCTGCACCGCTTACGGTGATTTCTGGAGCAGGCCCTGGTGGAGCAATACCCCGCTTCAGGAGCTCCATACCGTAAATCCGCTCAAAGCTGACCACACTGGTCCAGGCCTTATCCAGAGAAACCCCGGTAAGACAGGATCGCTCCACAGTCAGGCGGAACAGACCGGTTTGTCCGAGGATCCGCAGCACCAGGACCGCATCTTGGTAACAATAGGCTCCAAAACGTACCGGATCCTGGGTATACAGGTTCGCCAAGGCGGCGATCTTGTCGGTTCCTGCTGCGCTGACCAGTTTGCCTTCACCTAACACCGCCTGGGATACGGTTTCCAAGGTATAATCAGTGAAGTGCCCCCCTGAAACCTTTGGACCGGAACGGACAATTCGCAGGGCATCAAGGACCTGACGTCCCGGTACCAGAGCCGCCGCGGAACTGCGGCCCGCCCCGTTCAAATACACCGCTTCCAAGTCCAAGGAGCGTCCCAAGGTAAAGGGTATGCGATGCCAGGCACACCGATCCCAGAGGCACTTGAAATCGAAATCCAGAAAATTCCATCCTGTAAGCACATCCGGGTCTATACGGCGGATATCTTCTATAAAGGCCCTGAGCATAGACCCCTCATCAGGATGAAACAAGACTCTTTCCTCTGAACTGGTCATGCGCGTCTTTGCAGGAGAACGGACCCGAACAAAACCGCTTGGCTCCTTGAAATGAGCATCCGTAAGGGCCAGACCAATAGCCAGGATAGACCCATCCCTGGTATCGGTTTCAATATCCACCGAAGCAATGGTGAGCCCTACCTTCATGGGGCTATCCAGAGGACTAAGCGCCGGGTTAGGAAACACCTCAGCCACCACCTGTCCAGGCCGGGAAGCCCCGCGGATCTCCACCGGCCCTTTGATATACCTTTCGGCCAGAAAGATATCAGGGAGCTTCATATCCCCATAAGGAGTGGGTATGCCCGCCTGTTCAAGGACCCGTACTGCCCGCGCCCGGTCTCGGTACCGGGGAAACTGCAAACAGGCATAGGTTCCCTGGGCTTGTCCATCGAAGGCTTCCAGTTGGGACGGGACTTGTTCGTAAGATAGGGAAGAAAACAGGTTTCCCTGCCGAGTTAAGGCATCTTGAGGGACATACACCGAAGGCCGCCATCGAGATTCCATGACCGCAAAAGACCGGCCATCTTCCAAACGCCCGATGAAGTACAGCCGGTCCCGCCGGAGATCCCCATAAGCCTGGACAATAAAACCCCGGAACAATCTCGCTGCCCCTTCAGGAGGAGCCTCCGGAATCTTATGCAGCCTGAGCTCCCTCAGGGCTTTCAGGAGGAAGCCTACCCCCGCCTAACATCCGTTCCAAAAGTACCGTATACACCGGCCGGGAAGCGATCAACTCGGAGGTTATGAGCGCGCAAAAGCACACCAGCACCAGGTTTCCCAGGTGATTAAAATTCGCGCTCATCTCCAGGATCAGGACAATCCCTGTAATCGGCGCTTTAACCACACTGGTAAAAAAAGCGGCCATCCCCAAGATGATGAAATTCAGGTTCTGCCCTTCTGCAATGTATCCAAACTGCCATAAGCATAGGCCCAAGAGATCCCCGGTTAAAGCGCCACAGACCAGGAGAGGCAGAAAAATGCCTCCTGCAGTGCCGGAGCCATAGGAAAGGAGGGTGAACAGCATCTTACCCGCCAGTAACAGGGCAAGCGTACCGAGGGTCCGTTCCTCATGGCCCAGGGATTCTATCAAATCATGGCCGCCTCCGAGCACATCAAACCAGAGCAGTCCCAGGGGAATAGAAACCAGCAAAGGGATCACCGGACGTAGGATCTGGGGGATACGGCATCTATCATATCCGCTCAGCGTCCAATACAGGAGCCGTTTAAAGAGGTCCCCCAACAGTCCACAGCTCACCCCCAAAATGATAATCCAAGGTATATCCTTCAAGGACAGGACCGCTATATACCTGAAATTAAAGACCGGCCCCAATCCAAAGAACAAACCTGCCACTGCATCTGCCGTCATGGAAGCGGCCATGGCGCAGGCTAAAAACAGCGGGGAAAAAGAAGCCTGTAACTCTTCCAGTACAAAGAGGACCCCTGCCAAGGGCGCGTTAAAAGCTGCGGCTACTCCTGCAGCGGATCCGCTGGCGATGAGCCAATGCTGTTCCTGCTCTTGTTTGGGAAATATGGATAGAACTCCCTTCCCCACATAGGCCCCTACCTGTACCGAAGGCCCTTCCCGCCCCAGGGAAAGACCTGCTCCCAATCCAAGTAAGCCGGTAAGTACCTTTACGGGCAATTCCTGATAGTTCAAAGGGAGGTTCCCCGTTAAGGCTCCCTTGATTTGGGGTATGCCGCTCCCTTTGATCAGGGGCCATACCTTCGCAGCCCATCCCAAAAAAAGACCGATAAGCACCAGCATCCCGCTCCAGAAGATCCAATACATCCTGCTATGGGGTACGTGGTAAATCCCCTGCCGTAAGGTATCTGTCTGATTCAAGAGGTATCTAAAAAACGCAATGATGAGACCCACCATGAACCCGATAAGGATACTTTCCAGGATCAGGGCTAGGCGGGAACGATAACTTCGCTGCATCAGTTCGGGTAGGGTATACCGGAATTTATACATGGTATTATTTTACGGTATCCAGGGTTCTCCTGCAAGTACAGGAGGTGTCTCATCAGGCATAGCAATTCCCACGCCCCTGTAAAGGTGCTATACTCTTAGATCGAGGACCTGACTCAAAAGCGTCCAGCCTATGGAGGAATACGCCTTTAAGGCGGTCAACTTCAGGAGATTTTTTTATAGGAGAAACCCATGAGTTCATCAAAAGAACGGGCTGCGGCGCTACTTAAGGCATGGAAAGGGGATGCCTACTGTTTTGGGCGTGATGTACTCGACCGGTTAGGGAGTATCAGCAGCCCCTACGGCAGTAAGGTTCTGATGGTTTCCTCAAAAACGCCCTATATGCAGGAGGTGAATACCCGAATAGGGTCCCAACTCCGTAACGCCGGTATCCAGGTGCTTACCGGAGGGATTGTTCCGGGGGCCAGGCCGAACGCCCCTCGGGAAGATGTCTACCGTTTGGAGAGCTATATTCTGCATTACCAGCCTGATTGTCTCCTGGTAGTGGGCGGAGGTTCCAGTATAGATGCCCTCAAAGGAGCCAATGTGATTGCCGCCTTGGGCGGGGCCGTAACACCGGATATAGATTTTTATTTTGGTACCGGGGTGGTCAGTGAAGCCTTGAAAAAGACCGGTCTGAAACTGCTTCCCTTGATTGCGGTCCAGACCTCGGCAAGCTCTGGGGCACACCTTACCAAATACGCCAATATCACGGATCCCGCGGCAGGGCAAAAGAAACTCATCGTGGATGAGGCCCTGGTTCCCCAGGTTCCTTTCTTTGATTATAGCCTCACCACCTCCATGCCCCTGGCAGTAACCATTGACGGCGCCCTGGATGCCCTAAGCCATACCTTTGAAGTGTTTTGCGGTGCTTCCGGGGAGACCTACGGCCTGACCGGGCAG
The DNA here is from genome assembly GCA_031259215.1 of Treponema sp. Lineage (GTDB taxonomy): Bacteria > Spirochaetota > Spirochaetia > Treponematales > Breznakiellaceae > JAIRLU01. Next base: position 5,205 of record JAIRLU010000144.1, read on the forward strand.
CTTGCAGAGACTGCCTTTGAGCTGGTGGTCGAATATACCCCGGTACTCCTAAAGGATCCCGCCAATCTGGATGCTCGGGAAGCCATAGGACTAGCCACTGATTTGGGGGGCTATGCGATTATGCTAGGGGGTACCAGCGGCGCCCACCTTACCAGTTTCTCTCTAGTGGATATTGCGGCTCATGGAAGGGCCTGCGGCATTATGAACCCTTACTATGCGGTGTTTTACAGTACGGCCATAGAAAAACAGCTTCAAGTGGTGGGAAGGATTTTGGTAAAACAAGGGTATAGTACCAAACCCCTTGAACGCTTGAGAGGCCGGGAATTGGCGCTGGTCGTTGCAGAAGGGATGATTCGTTTCGCCCAATCCATTCATGCGCCGACCAAACTCCAGGACCTCCCCGGCTTTACCGAAGCCCATCTCACCCGGGCTTTGCAGGCGGCAAAGGATCCGCACCTGGCGATGAAACTCAAGAATATGCCTGTTCCCCTGACCGCAGCGGATGTGGATACCTATATGGGGCCGATTCTCCGTGCCGCTGCCGAGGGAGACCTGTCTCTCATCAAGACCCGGGACGATTGAAACCTCGAATTTTTTTATGCCCCCTGTAACCATAAAATAAAACCGGCCCTTTATAGATAGTGCGGCTTGGAAAAAGCCGCCACGGGTCTTTGTGAAAAAAGTACCCATTAATGCGTAATATAAGGAAAATTTTTCTCGGTTTTCTTCAGAGTATTTTTCACGGAGTAAAAAACAGCGGAATTGTTGTGGTTTGGTACCTTTTTTCTTATTTTTTTAAGGTTTAAAACAGATGCCCTTGGCATGATTTTTGCAGTATTGATGGTGAGTCTTGGAGAGAGGGCTTCGGCTATGCAGGTTCAGAACCTGCGAGGCGGTGAAAGACATACAGAGGAGCGGAGATGGTGCTGCGAATGGTGGTTATCGGCGTGCTTTTAGGAGGACTTCCTTGGTTTTGCCCTTTGGTCCCGGGGATATCGGAGGAAGCAGTTCCGGTATGGATCCTGTCCCTGGACAAGGCAGTGGAAGCAGCGACCGCACAAAGTTTAAGCCTACAAAAAAGCGCCATAGACCTGAGCACTGCGCAATACGCGGCGACTCATCTGTGGTCGGAACTCTTCCCTTCTCTAAGCGCCAGTGCAGGATTGAGTTACGGCACCCCCTTATTTACCGGTCAGGGTTTCCAACTGGAGCAAGGCGGTTTGGGGTATAGTGTTTCTGCAGGGCTGAACCTGAGTTTACAGGGGGGACTACCCAGTGCCATGAAAATAATCCAATTGGCCTACCAGGGAGAGCTGCTCAATTATGAGCAGGCCCGGCAGCAGCTTGCAATCCAGGTTACCAAAACCTTTTACACCTTGTTGACCGATAAGAACCGGCTGGCTTTTCTTAAAGAAACCCTGGATCTGGCGGAAAAGCAGCGGGAAAAAAGCAGGATAGCCTTTGCATATGGGCTTACCGGAGAACTGAGTTATCTGCAAACCCAGCTCAGTGTGGAAACCGCTAAACTGGAGCTGAGCAAGGCCCAAACTGCCTATGATACCGCCCTGGGGGAGTTTCTCCTCCTTTTAGGGTATGAGCAGACTGGGGAAACCGGGCAGGTGGTTCTGGAAGGAACCCTGGTGATTCAGCCCTGGGAGGCTGACCCGGAAACCCTGATTCACCAATACCTTGCCCAACGGCCGGATATCCTGAGTATGCGTCAGCAGATTGAACGCTTACGTACCGAAGAAACCCGAACCATCTTGAATACTCGCGCTCCTTCCGTGAGCCTTTCCTTTCAATGGCGGGGAAATGGGGATGGATCAGGGGTTTTTTCCGACAACCTCAGCGGAAACTTGAGCCTTTCCATCCCCCTCGACCCTTGGATTCCTGGTACCAAGAACAGTCAAGCCATTACCACCGCCGGCGCAGCGGTTGAAAAGGCCCGATTAGACCTAAAAGACACCGAGCATACCGCCATGTCCCAGATTCGTTCCCTTACCGCGAATCTTCGGAGTTCTTGGGACAGCCTTGAAATAGCCCGGCTTCGGGCCGAGATTGCCGAACGGACCTATACCTTGACGGAACAGGGATTCCAGCAGGGTACGGTAGAGTTCCTCGAACTGGAAGATACCCGCAGTAAATGGGCTGAGTCCCGACAGCAACTCATGGACGGGGAATTGGCCTATGCCCTCATGATCTTGGACCTCGAAGCGGCCCTGAACGTAGACGGGAGGAATATGGAGCAACATGATAACTAAACCTAAGACCCGAAGCAAGGCAAGCCGGATCGTAACAGGAGGAATCATCGGGCTTGTTCTGGGGTTCGCCGGATTGATAGGGTTTTCCTATGCGGCTAAGCAGAACCCTGGGTTACGCAGCAGGCCTCCTTCCCCTGGAAGCGGACAATCCCCTGGGCAAAACCGCAGCAGTCAGCAGACCGGGAACAGTGCTCCTGGAAATACCCCGGGAGCACGGAATGCCCTTGCGGTTCGGGTCCAGGAGATCCGCTTGGGTACCATCGAGACCAAAGTGGTGATCAACGGTGATGTCATCCCCCGGACCCAGGTGGCCATTTATCCCACGGTTGCAGGAAAACTCACCGAGGCCCGGTTACAGGTAGGGGATGCCGTACGCCAGGGGGATATCGTGGCTATGGTGGATCCTTCCCGGCCCGGGGAGATCTATGCTCAAAACCCGGTGCTGTCTCCTATTTCAGGCACGATCCTGCAAGCCCCCGTATCCCCGGGGGATACCTTGACAAGCCAAACTATGGTATACCTGGTGGGGGAGCTTTCCAGGCTTTTAGTGGAGACCTTTGTACCGGAACGGTTTTCCCAGGTTGCCCGGAAGGGACTTTCTGCAGTGGTCTCCCTGGAAGCCCTAGCCGGAGAGACCTTCGATGCGGTGGTGGATGAGGTGAGTCCGGTCTTGGATCCTGCCAGCCGAACCCTCAAGATCCGGCTTCGGTTTACCAAGCAGGATCCCCGGATCCGCGTGGGGATGTTTGCCCAGGTAAACCTGGTAACCCAAACGCGGAAGGATGTCCCTATCATTCCTCGGGAAGCAGTGATCAACACCTACGGCTCCTGGATTGCCTTTGTAGTTACGGATGAGCAGCGGGCAGAGCGCCGGGAATTACGCCTGGGACTGGAAAGTGAAGAGGCTATAGAGGTCCTCAGCGGTTTGGAGCTAGGAGAACGGGTGGTTACCGGGGGACAAAATTTTCTGTCCGATACGGATCTGGTCCGGGTGGTCCCTTAATGTGTATAACTCCATGAGCATTTCCGTATACGCAGTTAAGCGGCCTGTAACGATGGTGGTCCTGTATGCCCTCGCTATGGGTATCGCCGCCACCCTGGTTCCCCATATTGCGGTGGATCTCTATCCTTCCACGGCCCGGCCGGTTTTGTCCATATTTACCAGTTTTCCTGGAGCAGGGCCTACGGATGTGGAACAGAATATCACCATACCCTTGGAACGGGCCTTGGCCTCGTCCCGGGGCTTAGTGGACCTGACCAGTAACTCTTCCTTTGAAAACAGTTTTATCAACCTCAACTTCGCCTACGGTACGGATATGGACAAGGCCATGACCGACGCCCAAACCCTGGTGAACCGCCTGGCCAATTCCCTCCCCGACGGTGCGGGAACTCCCACGGTACGGCGCTTTGATATGTCTGCCATGCCCATCATGCGCCTGGTGGTTCGGGGCAATTACCCGCCGGATCAGCTTAGGCTCTTTGCGGAAAATGAAATCCAGGCCGGTATTGAGCGGATCTCCGGAGTGGCTTCTGCAGAAGTTACCGGCGGGACGACCCAGATCATCCAGGTGGCGGTTTCCTTAAATCGCCTGGGAGCTTTCAACCTCACCTTGCAGGACATCAGCGCCGCCCTGAAGGGGCAGAATGTCCTTTCCAGCGGAGGCAGCCTTACCCGAGGGGTGCGGGAATATCAACTCCTCACCAAGCAAGAATTGACGACCCTGGACCAGATAAAACGGCTGGTGGTGAAGACCTTAAGCATCTCGGCCTCAGGACAAGAGATAAGCCAACTGAACCGTTCCCAGGTGGTACGTCTGGAAGATATCGCGGAGGTGAGCCTCGCGTATAACGACAACGCCACCCGGGTCTCGGTGAACGGCCAGAGCGGGGTATACATCCAGGTTACCAGCGAAAGCGACAGTAACCAAGTGCAGGTGTCCAGCCGGGTTCGGGCCGCGTTGGAGGGCATCAATGCAGCGCTGCCTCAGGGGATCACCCTGGAAGTGCTCTCGGACAACACCTCCCTCATCAGCGCCACCTTGAACCAGGTCTATTCCAATGCCCTACAAGGGGCCCTCTTATCCATGGTTATCCTCTTCATATTTCTGCGGAATATCAAGGGAACCCTCGTCATCGGACTTTCCATTCCTATATCCATCCTCCTCACCCTGATGTGCATGGCGATTTTCGGTTTTACCTTGAATCTCCTCACCATGACCGGCCTTATCTTGGGCTTGGGCATGACCGTAGATGCTTCCATTGTGATTCTGGATAATGTACATAATTACCGGGAGCGGGGGGCCAAGGCGGAAATCGCCGCAATCCTGGGCAGCCAGGAGATGACCAGGGCTATCATCACCTCCACCACCACCACCTTATGCGTGTTTATACCCCTGATCATTTATAAAAACGACTTGGAGATGATGGGCCAGCTTTTTAGCGACCTTATCTTTACGGTAGTGATCTCCCTTATCTGCTCCCTGGTAGTGGCCCTGACCCTCGTACCGAGTCTCTGCGGTTCCATCCTCCGGCTCGATACCCGGAAGCAGAAGCCTCTAAAGCTCCGGCTGCTGCGGATTCTCGACCAGGGCATGGAGCGGTTTTTCAAAAGCCTGGATGAGGGCTATCGCCTTGCCATCCGTTACTGTTTGGATCATCGGCTTTTGGTACTGCTCTTGGTCGTGCTGATCTTGATCTTTTCTCTCATGCAGTTTGGGGGTATCGGGATGAACCTCTTTATCCGAGCCAGAACCGATGATACTATAAGCCTCAATGTTACCTTGCCTCAAGGTACCCCCATAGAAATCACCGAGAGGGTATTACAGGAGCTTGCGGGGATCATCCGGGAAGAGATCCAGGGTTTTAGAAACATCATCCTCACTGCCCGGCGGAGCGGGAACACCCAGGGGACCATTCAGATAACCCTGCCCCCTCCGGCGGAACAGATCGATACCCCGGACCGAATTATCGCGAAGCTCAGCCCCTATACCACCGCAATTCCAGGGATCCAGGTGGCTTTTCGGGCAGGCCGTTCCATGGGCACTACTCAAGCAGTGGAGATCGCCATCTCATCCCGCGATGCCGATGCAATTATGGAAGTGGCCAATGAAATCAAAGGTATCATGGTTCGGTATCTACCGGAAATCGAAAATCCCGAAGTGAATCTGAACGAAGGAGCTCCCCAACTGTCCATTGAGATTGACCGGGACCGAGCCGCAGCCTTGGGGGTCTCCTTATCCGCTATTGCTGAAGAGATCCGGACCGCCATGGATGGTACTACCGCCACGACTATCAGCCAGGGGGATAGGCTTATCAATGTGAACGTGATGCTCCGGGATGCAGATCGGGTAGGACTTCCCAATCTGGATGCGATTTTTGTGCTGAGCCGAACCGGTGCGCGGATATCCCTCTCCAACGTGGCCACTATTACCGAAGGCCGTTCCCCCAGTTCCATACGCCGGGAAAATCAAGAGCGGGTGCTCCGGATCACCGGGGATCTTCCCCAAGGCATTGCCGTCACGGAGATGCAGCAGCAGTTGGAAGAAACCGTACAGCAGTATCTGGTTCCCCGGGAAGGGGTAACGGTCCGTTACCTGGGGGAAGCCCAGGAAATTCAAGCCTATAACCGCCGGTTCATCTTTATTATTGCCGCAGCGGTCTTCCTGGTTTTCGGTCTCATGGCCAGTCAATTTGAATCCTTTGTGGACCCTTTGATCATCTTTTTCTCGATTCCCCTGCTGTTTATCGGGGTGATTTGGATATACAAGATCGGCAACGAAGCTATGTCGGTGTTCTCTGCAGTGGGGATCGTGGCCTTGGTGGGAGTGGTGGTCAATAACGGCATTGTGCTGGTAGATTACACCAATACCCTCCGGGCCAGAGGGCTGCGGGTTCGGGACGCCTGCCTTGAGGCCGGGAGGAACCGCCTGCGGCCCATCCTCATGACCAGCCTCACCACCATTCTGGGGATGGTCCCCATCGCCTTTTTTCCCGGCCCTGGGGCAGACACCATCCAGCCTATTGGAAAAACCTTTGTGGGGGGCCTCACGGTGAGTTCTTTTATGACCCTGCTCCTTACGCCGGTGATGTATTCCCTTCTCAACAGCCGGCACGATAAGAAGCAGAACCGGTAAACTTATAGGAATTGTTTCTATAGGTTTAATCCTCTACTCAAATTTGCTTTACAAATACTGGTAATCTATTGGCTATAGGCTGCGCTATATCCTACAAGACATCCTCATTATTGATTTCTAATAGGGTTGGTATTACTAGGGTAATAACATTGGACTTGTTCAATAACCCGGTTGGTTATCGAACAAGTCTTGCAAAATGCTCCGCATTTTGCTGTTTTTTAAGCGGAAGTTGTTCAGAAACTGAGGTTTCTGAACAACTCTATT
>JAIRLU010000251.1 GCA_031259215.1 Treponema sp.
GGAGCTCAGGGATATGGGCGCACGTCCCTTCGTTCCTACATCCTGCGGCGTGTCCTCACCTCTATTGTGAGTTTGGTTCCAAAGCGGTAGAGTCTAGAAGCAAGGGGCGCTGTGATGGCTTACACCACTGCCCTACAGGGGCGTTAAACCCCCTGGGGGGCCTGCGGTGGGCGTAGCGGTGGACCGGGAGCTCAGGGATATGGGCGCACGTCCCTTCGTTCCTACATCCTGCGGCGTGTCCTCACCTCTATTGTGGGCTTGGCCCCAAAGTTCCAAGCGCAAGAAGCAAGGGGCGCCTCGACCGCTTATCACCACTGCCCTACAGGGGCGTTAAGCCCGCTGGCGGGGGGGTGGGTCTGGTACCAGGATACTAAGGCTTTAACACCGGCAGCGAGATCAGTGCGGGGGCAGTAACCTGTATCCCGCTCAAGGGCCCGGCAGTCTGCCCAGGTGATAGGGACATCCCCAGGCTGCATGGGGAGCATGTTCTTTGTTGCGGTTATACCCAGTTCAGTTTCTAGGGCTTGAATAAAATCGAGGAGCCGTACTGGAGCGCCATGACCGATGTTATAAAGGGCTGCTGGAGCAGGACTCACCCCGCCTTGTATACCGTCCCAATCGGCCTTACCCTGGGGAATATGGCCCATGACCCGGATAATGCCTTCTACAATATCCCCAATATAGGTGAAATCCCGACTCATGTTGCCATAATTGAATACATCAATGGGGCGGCCTTGGAGGATGGCCTTAGTGAACAGGAAAGGAGCCATATCAGGACGTCCCCAGGGCCCGTACACGGTAAAAAAACGCAAGCCTGTGGTGGGAATACCGTAGAGATGGGAATAACTGTGAGCCATGAGCTCATTGGTCCGCTTGCTCACGGCGTACAGACTGGCCGGGTGATCTGCTCTGCCTTCTTCCGAGAAAGGGGTTACCCGGTTAATCCCATAGACCGAACTGGAAGAGGCGTAGACCAGATGCTGTACTGGATGGGCCCGGACCGCTTCCAGGATGTTCAGGAACCCTTGGATATTGCTGGATATATAGGCATGAGGATTGGTAATGGAATACCGGACCCCTGCTTGCGCGGCAAGATGGATAACCTGCTCAATCGGGCTATGGCCTGCCTGTTCCTCGTGGAAAAGGTGTTGTAAGCCTTCCCCATCGCACAAATCCATCTGTACAAACCAGAGGTTTGGATAGCGGGATGAAGGGGTTCGCTGCTTTTTTTGGGGTTTGCTGATGCCTAAATCTGCTAGGCGGCCGTATTTGAGGTTTACGTCATAGTAATCGTTGATTATATCAAGCCCGATAAGCTCGTTTCCCTGGAGGGCCAGTTGTTTTGCCAGGTGATACCCGATAAATCCCGCCATGCCGGTAATCAGAATTTTCATAGTAGCTCTATCCTATACCAGGGTGTACCCCCATACAAGCAGGGCTTTTTCAAACGCAATTATTCCCTCAGGTATAACTGAACCCTTTCCACCACAAGGGCTTACTCAGCGGACAGTTCTTTGGACCGCTTCCATGCCGCGTCCACTGCGTTCATCAGGATTCCCCGGAAGGCCCCGGTTTCCAGCGCGGCAATCCCCGCAATGGTGGTACCTCCTGGGGAAGTAACCATGTCTTTGAGTTCTCCCAGATGCTTCCCCGTCTCTTGGATCATCCCTACTGAACCAAGCAGGGTTTGGATGGCATAGAGAAGGGCCTTATCCCGGGGAAGTCCTGAGCGGACCCCGCCGTCTACCAAGGCTTCGATGAATACGTACACAAAGGCAGGGCCGGATCCTGAAAGAGCGGTTACTGCATCCAGATAGGGTTCTTCAATAGGATCCACCACCCCTGAACCCGCGAGGATCTGTTTCAGGTCACGGATCTGGGCCTCGGGTACGCCCGGTGAAGCCGCCAGCGCGATGAGCCCTTGGCCGATGAGGGCAGGGGTGTTCGGCATGATCCGGATGATCCCTGGTACCGGGCTGCCGGGACCGCCGAGGGCTGCTTGTATCCTTTTGATAGACCACCCTGCAGCCATAGAAATCACCAGAGGACTTCCTCCAGAACTGATCCGGTTCTTTACGGTTGGGGCAATCTCCGCAAGCACCCCGGCAAGAACCTGGGGTTTTACTGCCAAAAACACAAAATCCCCCTGACTCACTGCCGCGATATTCGAGGCATAAACCGAAGCATTGATAGCCTGAGCCGCGGCCGCGGCTTTTGCCGGGTCCCTATCGGTAAAGCCGATACGATAGGCAAAGTCCTGGCAGCGAGCCACCCCTTTCATCAGCGCAAGGCCCATAGTACCGCTCCCTATACACGCAATGATCCTACTCATTACCGTCTCCCTTGTACATACTCTCACGTATACCAGAAGGATCATGGATTTTCTCAAGGCCCTTGTCAAGTTCTGTTCCGCTACCGGTACCGTATCTATACCGTGAGTTCGATGGAATACGGATATCTGCGTTGCTTCATAAAAATTAGAGTTGTTCGGAAACCTCAGTTTCCGAACAACTTCCGCTTAAAAACAGCAAAATCCGGAGCATTTTGCAAGACTTGTTCAACAAGCAACCGGGTTGTTGAACAAGTCCAAGGGATTAAAGATATATGCCCTAGTTCTGAAGGAACATCATATAGGGCTTGACTTTTTTCTGAAGTATGAAGATTATAGATTCACAAGGGTATGAGATATCCTGTGAACTTGATCTGAGTGAATCAAGAATCTGTGAGGGGTGATGTTTTTTGGCAGTGGAGTTAGACAAGATGAAAAACGATATAGGTGAACTTTTTAAAAAGATTGTTTCCGCTCATCATTGTATTGCTCTAACCGGAGCTGGGGTAAGTACGTTGTCAGGTATCCGGGATTTCCGCGGGAAGAACGGCCTTTATAATGACATGGATGCAGAGAAAATATTCGATATAGACTATTTTGATACAGATCCTTCTTTTTATTATAAAGCCGCAGGTTCTTTTATTTATAATATCCATGAAAAAGAGGCTTCCCTGGTACACACCACCTTGGCAACCTTAGAAAGCAAGGGTTTTCTCAAGGCCTTAATCACCCAGAATATCGATCTGCTCCACCAAAAAGGGGGAAGCCGGCGGGTTATTGAGATCCATGGTTCCCCGGGAATCCATTATTGCCGGCATTGCGGGGACTCATCGGAAAGCGTGATGGACTTTGATACGGTTGCCGCGCTTGTGAAGGCTGGAGAGGTACCGCGATGTCCTCATTGCAGCAGCGTATTAAAGCCGGGGATCACCTTCTTTGGTGAAGCCCTCCCGGTCAAGGCGCTCAGGGATGCTGAATCTGAAGCAAGACAGGCTGACCTTATGCTGGTTTTGGGGACAAGCCTTACAGTATACCCCGCAGCATCTATTCCTGAAATTACCCTACGGGCAGGGGGGCATATTGTTATCGTGAATGATATGGAAACTCCCCTGGATAGGAAGGCATCTCTTCGCTTTACCGATCTGGGTGAAGTGTTTGCAGGATTGGCAGAACTACTCAGGGTATTATAAACACATCTTAATTTGCATATTTTTCTAGGAGAAACGTTTGTGTTGCGTCATATATCTATCAAGATACGAATCCTTGGTATTATTCTTATATTGATTTTATCAATCATCGCACTGACGGGGGTGATTTATGTTACCGCCAGCCGAATTAAAGATTCAGCTATTGTCGAAGTAGAAGAGGTGATGCTTGAAGACCAAAAGGAAAAGTTACAGCTTGGAACCCAGACCATGGCGGTTGCTTTGGGCAAAGCCCTGGCAGGGATAAGCGACCGGCAGGCGCAGCATGATATTATCAGCGCCTATATCAAGGACTACCGGTTTGAAGAGGATCAATCCGGTTATTACTATACCTACATCGGTACGGTAATCTTCATACACCCTACCCTGCCCCATCGGGAAGGAGAAGACCTGGGACAAACCGTCGACGCCAATGGGGTCTATTATGTACAGGAACTCTATGCAAACGCCCAGAAGGGGGGCGGTTTTGTTTCCTATGTATTTCCCAAACCGCCGTCTATGGACTCTGCTGCCAAGCTGGCCTATGTGGAGTATATTCCCGGTACGGACATCTGGATTTCCACGGGTATTTATATTGACAATATTGAGGCCCATAAAACGGTCATGGAAGAACGTATGGTTTCATCGTTGTTGCAGCAGATTGTTATTATTATTAGCTGCCTTCTTGTGCTGTTGCTTTTGATCTTAACCCCCCTCTCCTTGCTCACCCTCCATTCCATCTCCAAACCTCTCCAGGAGACGGTACATGCAGCGGAGCAGCTCGCCGCCGGGGATCTTGCTATTTCCCTGGCGGTTGCCGGAAATGATGAAATTACGGTTTTGCAAAATTCATTCCTCAAAATGTCCGAAAATCTTCGTTCAGGGTTTACCGCGGTCCAGGCCAAGGAGGCGGAGGCGCTGTTCCAGGCGGAAGAATCCCGGAAGGTTACGAATAAGATGCTGCAGGTTACCGAGGAAGTTGAGCAGGCCGCCCAGGATCTGGAAACCACGGTGAGCCGTATTTCCCAAAGCGCGGCTCGGGTAAAAAATGGAAGCGCTATCCAGAGCGAGCGGATCCTTGGCATATTAACCTCTATAGAACAGCTCAATAGTGACGTGTTGCAGGTCGCCCAAACCGCGGAAACCGCAGTGGATCAATCCCAGCAATCCCATAAAAAGGTGGAAACCGGTGTGGACATAGCCCTGGAAGTAGGAGGCGCTATGGAGAAACTACACCACATCACCGGAACCTTGACTGAAAACATCAACCATCTGGGAAAACAATCCGCCACTATCGGGGGTATTATGCAGATCATTACCGATATAGCGGATCAGATAAACATCCTGGCTATGAACGCTTCTATTGAGGCGGCCCACGCCGGGGAAGCGGGTAGAGGATTCACCGTAGTAGCCGAGGAAGTCCGCAAGCTGGCGGAAAAGACCCGAGGCGCTGCCCAGGACGTGAACAGTTCTATTACGGACATGCAGAAACTGGTAGGCCTTAATATTTCCAGTATGGACAACGTGACGACGTACGTAGCTCAGGTGACCCAGTTGGCTGAAAGAAGCGTCGGTTCCCTGAGGGATGCCCAGACCATCGTGAAGGACTCCATGATACAGGTGCAGTCCATCGCGGCATTGGTGGACCAGCAGTCCGCTTCCAGTAAAGCGGTGGTTTCTTTGGTGAATGATGTGAGCGGTATTACCCAAAACAACGAGCAATTGGTTACCCAGGTGGATGAGGAACTCCAGACCCTATTCCATAAGTCCCAGGAACTTCTGAACCTCGTCTCTGAAGTGCGGCCCTTCCAGAAACCGCCAAGGGTACCGCCTGTTCACCTTCCCAAAACTAACCGGGGTTTGAAAAAGGTGCAAGTATAAACCATTGGACGTGTTCGATAACCCGGTTGGTTATTGAACACGTCTTGCAAAAGGCTCCGCATTTTGCTGTTTTTTATCGGAATTTGTTCAAAAACTGAAGTTTTTGAACAACTCTATTAATCAAAGCGGGATCAGAAATAGGTGGACGGTAATTTCTCCGAATTAGTAAAACCTAGGTTATTCGCTTAGATAGGGTATGGGCAATGCGGGGTCTTGCATAAACGGATACAATTTTGTATAATTATACATTATGTATTTTTAGGAGGAAACAATCATGAAACGGACAAGAGTTATAGCCGTATCGGTACTTTTGGCCTTGGTAATGGGCGTGAACGTCTATGCCAAGGCTAGCAAGGACCAACTGCGGATGGCCACCGGAGGTAATACCGGGACCTACTATGCCTTTGGCTCTGCGGTGGGACAGATCTTAACGGAGAAAACCAATATCCCCATCACCATTCAGTCTACCGGGGCATCTAAGGCGAATATCCAGCTCATCGCCGCGGGAGAGGTGGAGATTGCCATTGTACAGAACGATGTGATGGACTATGCCTACCGGGGAGTAGACCTATTTAATGGAGAAAAAATCACCGATTTTTCTACCATGGCCGCGCTTTATGCTGAAGTATGTCAGGTGGTGGCCAATCCTTCGGCAGGGATCAGTACCATTGCGGACCTCAAGGGAAAAAACATTTCCGTAGGGGATGCGGGGAGCGGTACTGAATTCAACGCCCGCCAGATCCTAGAGGTATACGGGATTAGCTTTAACGACATCAACAAGCAAAACTTAAGCTTTGGCGCTTCTGCTGATGCCCTGCGGGACAACAAGATCGACGCCTTCTTCTGTGTTGCCGGTGCGCCTACCACCGCAGTGGTGGATCTGGCCATTGGCCGGGACATTGTGATCTTGGAGATTGACGATGCCCATGCAGCGGAGTTGAGCAAGGCCTATCCCTTCTATACGCAGTTCCCCATTCCAGGGGGAAGTTACCGGGGTCTCACGACGGATGTAAAAACCGTGGCAGTAAAAGCGACCTTTATCGTGAGCAATAAACTCTCGGAAGATACGGTGTATCAGCTTACCAAAACCCTCATCGAAAGCAAAGGAGCCATTGAAACGGCCCATGCCAAGGGAGCCGAGCTTTCCTCCACCTATGCGGTGGAAGGTATTTCCGTGCCCTTTCATCCGGGAGCAGCAAAATATTTCCGGGAAATCGGTGCGCTGAAATAGAGGCCCAGGAATATAACACAACAAGGGGATGGGCTTGGATACCTCTATGAAGGGGAGCAGGTTCATCCCTACGGTACTGGCAGCCGTTTTAATGCTCGGCCTTACCGGGACCGTATGGCCAAAGCTGGCTGTCCCGCGGCTCAGTATAAGAGATGCTGAATCCGGTAGGATCTACGGAACCTGGCCCAGGGTAGAGCAATTTTCTATAGAGTTTGTACATTCCGTACATCAAAGCCGGGTAAGCGAGTGCTTTCAGGTGGAAGGAAACCGGATTCGGCCTATAGCTACCCGTTTCTTTGCCTTTGGTGCGGGGATGCAGGCGGAACTTGCGGAAGGACAACAGATGAGCCGGGACGGAGACGCCCTGGTAATCACCGGTTTCACCCAGTCTTTCCAGGAACTCAAGTACATTGTGGGTACGGTTTCAGACCATATCTTATATATACACCGGGAAAAAGAAAAAAGTGAATCTATCAGCTTACGGGATCGGTGCGGAAAAAACGCCCATATCGTGATACGAATTAGCAGAACCGGCTTTGCCGGCTTGTATTAAACGGCGAGTCCCTAGACAGAAGCAGGGCTTGGGGGCCTAGGCAGGCTTTCCAGGGTACCCCCAAAGTGCTTCTTGTAGTGCTTGCTTGTAGAGGAAGGTTAGCATGATCCATAGTTCTCCATCAAATCATCCGCATAAACCCATTCACCCCCTCAGTGAACAGGAAACTGAAGAGCTCATCGCCCAGTTTGACCGGGAGTCGAATGTACGGCGCTTTTCAGGGCTTCCAGATTATCTGGTTAAGGGCTTGCTGCTCCTTTTTACCGCCTATGTTTTCTGGGTTACCCTTATCGCCACAGTCCCTGAACAGATCCGAAGGAGCGCCTTCTTGGGGATTCTGATCTTCCTGGGGTATATCCTCTATCCGGTATGGCAGGGTATGCGGAAGCAGGTGAACCATGTACCGTGGTATGATTTCGTTTTGGGTATCCTAGGGAGTATTTCCTTTTTTTATTACGCGGTGAATTTTCAGGCCATCATAAGCCGGGCGATCCAATTGGAAACTCTGGACATTGTTATGGGCGTTACAGGGATCCTGATCCTGGCGGAACTATGCCGCCGGGTGGTGGGAATTCCCATCCTGGTGGTAGCCGCGGGTTTCATCACCTATGCCTTTGTAGCTGGGTTTTCCCTCAAGCGGGTGGTCCATCAGCTTTTTTATACCACCGACGGTATCATCGGAACCCCCATCGGGGTCTGTTCCACCTTTATCGTCTTGTTTATCTTTCTCGCTTCTTTCCTGGAAAAATCCGGGATCGCCTCTTTCTTCATTGATCTAGCCAATTCAGTGGCAGGTTTCGCTTCCGGGGGTCCTGCTAAGGTAGCGGTCATTGCCAGCGCCTTGGAAGGTATGTATTCAGGGAGTTCCGTGGCTAATACGGTGGGATCAGGGAGCGTTACCATCCCGGTGATGAAGCAGATCGGGTATAAGCCGGAATTCGCGGCTGCCGTGGAAGCCGCTGCCTCCACTGGAGGACAGATCATGCCTCCTATCATGGGAGCTGCGGCGTTCCTCATGGCAGAGTTGACCAATATTCCCTATCCGGTGATTGCCACTGCGGCTATACTGCCTGCGGCCCTGTATTTTACCGGGATTTTCCTCATGATCCATTTTGAGGCCAAGAAGCTGGGCCTTAAAGGACTTCCCAGAGAATCGATCCCCCATTTTGGAAAACTTCTCTTGACAAAAGGTTACCTCTTCTTGCCGGTCATAGTCTTGGTAGGGCTTATGAGCATCGGATTTACCCCGGCCTATGCCGCATGTTTTGCCATACTCGTCGCGGTGATCGTGAGTATGTTCCGTAAGGAAACTCGTTTTACCCCTTTATCCCTGCTAGAGGCCCTGGGAAATGGTTCCCGGAACACCATCGGGGTTGCCATGGCCTGTGCCATCGCGGGTATCGTGGTGGGTATCGTATCCCTCACCGGTCTGGGTCAGGTTCTGATTTCCCTGCTCCTCACCGTGGCCCACAATAGCCTGTTTCTTGCCTTGGTGCTTACCATGATTGCCTGTCTTATCTTGGGTATGGGGATTCCCACGACCGCTAATTATGTGATCATGGCCACTATTACCGCCCCTATTGTGGTTCGTATGGGGGTGCCGGTCATGGCTGCCCACATGTTTGTGTTCTATTTTGGGATCGTAGCGGACATTACCCCGCCGGTGGCTTTGGCAGCTTATGCAGGGGCGGCCATTGCCAAGGCAAATCCCATCAGAACCGGGGTTACCGCCACACGGCTGGCGATTACCGCCTTTATCATACCCTATATCTTTGTGTACAACCCTTCCATGCTCTTTATTGATACTACGGTCCAGCAAGTGGTCCTCATGGTACTTACTTCCTGTATTGGCATGTTCGGTCTTGCAGTGGGTCTTGAAGGGTACCTGTTGAGGCATATTCATATCATTGAACGGCTGATAGCGATTGCCGGGGGCTTACTCCTTATTAACCCAGGACTCCTCACGGATTTTATCGGGTTTGGGCTTATTATGGTAGTCGTGGTGTTACAGATACTCCAACGGAAGCCGAGACATTGACTCTTAATACCCGTAGGTTCGACAAAAAGGAAAAAGTCCGCCGGCGGTTAGTCCGCAATTACGCGAAGTAATGCTCATGTATCCGGATAATTCGTGAATATGAGCGTTCTTTCGCGGACCCTTAGTATTCCATCAACTCACGTTAATGGGGCTGTTTCAGACGGATATGCAAGGAGACTCTGAAATAGTCTTAAAGCAGATGCGGTTCTGAACCGGCAGGGTCAGGGAAAAAAATCCTTCCATATTTTAATGGTCGTATCCCCAGAACCAGATACCAGTCTTTTTCCATCAGGGCTATAGCCTAGGGAATAGACCCTATCTTCATGGCCGCTCAGGGTCTTGAGGATCTGCCCAGTTTCCGCATCCCAAATTTTGATAGTCCTATCATCCGAACCAGAAATGATCTGGGTGCCCTCAGGACTATAGGCCACGAATCGCACATAGCCCTCATGACCGCGAAGGGTCTTGAGGACTTTTCCGCTTTCCGCGTCCCAGATCTTTAGGGTCTTATCATCCGAACCAGAGAGGATCCGGTTTCCCTCAGGACTATAGGCCACGGACCGCACATAATCTTCGTGTCCTTCCAGCGTCATAAGGGATTCGCCGCCGGCGGCATCCCATACCTTGAGGGTCATATCCACTGCCCCGGAGACGATTCGGCTTCCATCCGGACTAAAGGCCACTGCCAATACATACCCTCGGTGTCCTGCAAAGGTCGCCAGTTCTCGGCCGCTATGGGCATCCCATACCTTGAGGGTCCTATCGTCTGAGCCGGAGAGGATCCGGCTGCCCTCAGGGCTATAGGCCAGGGAATTAACCGTTCCGGTATGTCCGATAAGGCTCCGATACAGGCCACTCTCAGGGTCCCAGATCCGGATGATACCATCACTAGAACCTGCGCTTATCCGCTTTCGATGAGGGCTGTAGGCTACGGATAAAATATGCCCCCCTGGCCAGAAGGTCTTGATCACTCGGTGGTTTCCCGCATCCCATAGCTTGAGGGTTCCGTCACTAGAACCAGAGACGATCTGAATTCCGTCGTAACTATAGGCCACGGATCGGACAGGTCCGCTATGCTTGGAAAGGGTATACAACTCCTCAGCGTTTACCCCCTGAGCCATCCCCAGCGTACAGAGGAACACCCAAAACATAAAACCTAGGCTTCTTTTCAGTATCATGGGGTGTTCCCAGACTCAACAAAATGGAGATAAGAGAAATTCTCTGGAATATGGGAATCATAAACCCCCTGTTCATTGAGGGCCCAGCCTATAGCTTCATTGAGGGTTTTACCATGGTAAGAAAGATGCTCAAACCGGAAAAAGGCGGCTCTCAGGGTTTCCCCTGATACCGGGGGGAAGGTCCTGTGGGCATAAAGCCGCTCCATACCCTTCCAAGGAAAAGCCAGTTCTACAGTCCAGCCTTTATCCCGGTGGAGCGGGTCATTGAGGATCCCATCCACCTGGACCCCGCTCTTGATCCCAGGAAAATCATAATCCATAAAAGCCCAACGTTTACCCCGGTGATGCTTACCGAACCGGGTCGCATCCTGAAAGCCACTTAACACATCCACGTTCCGGCTATATAAATCAAATTCCTCCGTATCAAAGCGCCCTCCCCGCTTCAGGGCATCCTGATAGATAAACATCACCTCGTATACGGTATTGAGGGCGTTTATTTCAAATTCATAGTAGCAGTCTTCTCCATCAAGAAACACTTCCACATCATTATCGAACCAGATGAAGGAATCCCGTTCTGTAAGGCTTGCCTGTACAAAAGGCTCGGTAATCCAAAAGGCGATATAGAGGTTTTCCTTATCCCAGAGACTGGCCATGCGGGTTTCCAGAAACCCAGGCTCTCCGGTAACCATATCCACAAAGGACCTGGACTGTTCCGCAGCCTTCCAGGCTGGCTTGTCTAGATTACCATCAATGCGTATCGGCTCGGTAATGTAACGGCAGGTATAGTGAGCGATGCGCTCTTCCGGTATCTGGTATGTAGTATCCATGCTAATTCCTTATACCCTCAGTATAATCCTGGTACCCGATAACGTCCACGCCCGCTCATGCCTCATTTTGAACCGGTAAGTCCAATCAAGAAAAATTATCCTGAAACCGGGTTTACAGGAGCTCCTTATGAACATCCGGTCCATCCCTTTTAATTTTGCATTACCTAGTTAACAGGGTTATCGAACACGTCTAATTTCACCTATATGCTATGTATGCGCTTCACCGTCCGCTGGGCGGCTCGGGGTTCCGGCTGGCTAGGTCGACCGACCTATGGCCTTGCTCCCACGCCAGTTTCCACCCACAGTTTTTCGGCCCTGAAAATGCTACGCATTTCCTTATCCAGGCCCGCCAAACCGTCGTCGAACCATAGGTTCGCTACAGCCGGGATGTTATGTGCAAATGCCCCAAAATTGCTTGAAGCATATTGACAAAAATATAACAACAGTTTAAAAAATATCAATAGATAAAGGAAAATCCTATGGAAAATGGTAATGATGAAAATGTTATAAAACAATTTGATAAGATTGCATTTTTACCGGATAAATGGGATCATAATCAGCAGTATCAACATTATTTGCTAAAACATATACCAAAAAATTGTAACACCATATTGGATGTTGGTTGTGGAACCGGTGAATTAACCAAAAAACTTGTATCCTATTCAAAAGAAATTATAGGTATAGATATTTCTGAAAATATGATACATGAAGCAAAAAAACGGAATAATGATGAAAAAATTACATACTTGAAAGTATCAGTGGAGAAATATTTTGAAGAAGCGGATAAAACATTTGATATAATCATATCAATAGCGGCATTACATCACATGGACGAAGAAAAAATATTACAAATGATGAAGAACAAATTGACAAGGAACGGAAAAATAGTAATCTTGGATTTAGTAAAAAGCGAAACAATAGGTGACTGGTTGTTATCAATACTCGCAGCATTATTAAACCCATGGATAATGTTAATAATGAGGAGAAGAATAAGGGTAACAAAAGAAGAACGGAAAGCATGGGATGGACATTTTAGATATGATAACTATTTAACAATAAGGGAGGCAAAGAAAATAGCAAGGCATGTATTAGGAAAATCGAAAGTAAAAAGACATTTATTCTGGAGATATTCAATACTATATAATAATGGTGGATAAACAGGGGCTACTGCACATAATAGGCCTGTATATGCCGCCATCTTGCTGGTGATGAGGCTGTCCAGGAAACAGTATCCCGGGCAGCCTCTTTTGTGTTCATTCTTAGCCTGGGGGAGGCTTCACCAAGCCTGGGTGTGGGCTTAGGTTAAGGGTGATGAAGATGCTACATTTTTGCCGGCCTATAGAGCCGCCAGTTAATACCGTAATGGCGGACCCGTAGCCCCATCTGCCGTTCTGTGATACCCAGACGGCGGGCTGCAGCCGCCATATTACCTTCGCTGATCTTCAGCGCCTCGATGATGAGTTCCTTTTCCAACCGGGAAAGGGCCGCTTCCAGGGTAGTGATAGGTTCGGTTTTGGTGGATACTGCGGATTGCAGGCTCGGAGGCAGGTTATAGGAATGGATCACCCTATCGTTAGAAAGGATCACCGCCCGTTCGATACAGTTCTCCAATTCCCGGACATTACCGGGCCAGGAATAACTGGTGAGTAAATCCAGCGCCGGGGTGGATATCCGTTTGATGAGTTTGCCGTTCTTTTCCGCATACTTTTCCGTAAAATAATCCGCTAAAAGGACGATGTCGCTCTTCCGTTCCCGTAAAGGAGGGATATGTAAGGGGAATACGTTGAGCCGATAGTACAGATCCTCCCGAAACCTGCCCTCCTTAACTGCTTTCTCCAAATTCCTATTAGTCGCCGCAATGAGCCGGACATTGACCTTAATGGTAGCAGTGCCGCCGACCCGTTCCAGTTCTCGTTCTTGCAGGACCCGCAGGAGTTTTACCTGGATCTGGGGGGACAGCTCCCCGATTTCATCCAGGAAAATCGTCCCCTGATGGGCCAGCTCAAACCGGCCTTTACGCTGACTAGTGGCTCCGGTAAAGGCCCCTTTTTCATGCCCAAAGAGTTCACTTTCAATGATCGATTCCGGCAGGGCCGCACAGTTTATCTTGACTAGCGCCGCTCCAGCCCGCTTTGAAAGCCGGTGTAACTCCACTGCCACCAGTTCCTTACCGGTACCGCTTTCTCCGGTGATAAGAACCGTGGCATCGCTGGGAGCCACCTGAGTGAGCATCTCGTAAACCCCTCGCATGGCCTTACCAGTCCCCATGATAGCGCTTCCTTCCGCGATCCGTCCCCCTTGGCCTTGAGAACCGAACATAATGCCGGAAAGATTCCGGTCTCGCAGACGAACCCCTTGGGCATCCCCGGCTTGTCGAAACCGAAACTGCTCTTCCAGAATCCGCTCTCGGAGCTTCGCTGAATCCGCAATGATAGCCGAGACTTTTTCCAGTAAAGCCCGATCCTTACGCATCTGTATATCTAAACCTGCATGGTAGGGATCATGCTGAATTCGGCGTTCTGCACTGAGGGTGCCGATAAGCCCTCCCCGAGACCTGATGGGGACACAGTAATAGGTGAGCCCTGCCATATCCGCCGTGGTCCGGTTCTTTGCCCGGTTGAGGAAACGGGGCTCTTGGGAAAGATCCTGCACCATCATCGCCTGTCCAGATTCAAACACCCGACCCACCAAACCTTCTCCAAGCCGGTAACGGCCCCGCTCCTTTTCTTCCGGGGAAAGTCCATAGGCTTCTTCTATTTTTAAAAGCCCGGTGGACCGGTCCAAGAGGGTTACCATACCCCAGGTGAGGCCTGCCCGGATTTCCAGGAGACTCAAGAGGGGGCCTAAGGCGCTCCGCAGTTCCACATACTTATCAAAGGTCCGGGCTATATCAAAGAGTAATTCCAATTCCGCCCGCTCCCAATCCTCCGTGGAGGCTTGGGATACCTCACTCCGCAACACTCCATTCATGGGAACATGATACTCCTTTTTACCCTGAGGTTCCACGGCCCCCAGGGGGCGTAATGCCCCTGTATGCGCGGTAATCCGGCATCAACGGGGCCCTTGCATCAGGTTTTTAGGCGGAATGAAAGCGTTTGTATTGGGTACAGGCGGTCTGCTCCAATTCCGCCAGTTCCTAATCCTCTGCGGAGGCTTGGGAGGGGTGATGGATCAGAGCGATGGTGAGCCGAAGCAGGGTATGTACGTTCTGGATGGCATTTCACCACGAGGGTGCAATTTTCGCACAATTTGAGTAATAAAGGCTTGACAGGATCATGGATAGGTGAGTATACTTGTATAAGGTTAGTTTAAGCTAACTATAATCGTATTATCCAGGAGGCGTCTTGTGCAAAAAGATCCATGCATTAGGATTGGCAGTATTTCTATTATTATATTGGGGGGGGGGGGGGGGGGGCGGGGGGGGGCGCCGCCGCCGCGGGGGGGGGGGCCGGGGGG
>JAIRLU010000272.1 GCA_031259215.1 Treponema sp.
ACACCCAAGGGGTATGATCCAACTATCCGTTCACGCCTATTTTTTTGATAGTCAACGGGACGCGGGCAACGGCCAGGACGCTTGGGATAAACAAAGGTACGGTTACCAATGCGCTGAAGAGCATTGAAGCGTTGGTATGGTATGTCAATTAGGAGTACCTAAACACACGCCCAAACAGCGGTATACCAGTTGCTATGGTGCCGGTTAATGAAGCTGAAACGGACCAAACGGGGAGTTTTGTCGGAAGCAAATCCCGTCAATACGGGCTATGGTGGGCAATAGACCATCATTCAGGGGAACCACTGGCGTTTCATTTCGGTACGGGGGAACATAAAAAACATGATGAAGTGTTAGGATTATTGAAATCGTTTGATATAGACATCGTGTATTGCGATGAAACTTTTGCGTATAAACCCCGCGTTAGTGAAAGCGAAGTGATTACCGGCAAAGAAAAGACCCAAAAGATAGAAAGGAACCATGTGTCGTTAAGGAGGTGGTGTTCCCGATTAGTACGAAACGGAATAGGTTTTTCGAAAGAACCCCGTATGCATAAAATGGTTGTTGCGCTTGTGATCAATTTTTGGTTCTTCCTGAGAATTGTTTAGTGAGCAACTCCTTTAACCCACCACCATATTGTTTGAGGAAGAGGAATGGAAAATTCTGTAGAGCGCGGCAAACAGGACGAAAAAAGTTCCTGACAGGCTGTATACGATTAAGGAAGCGGTGGATTATGTAAGCTGGCTGGGGGGACCAAAACGGGCTCCCAGCGATGGACCGCCGGGAGTCAAAACCATTTGGACCGGACTTCAAAAACTTTATACGCTCTTGGGCTACCGTGAATTATTTGATTTTATGGGTCAAGTTTAGCCCCTGAGGGGATGTAGTACCGATACTGTGGATACGGACCACTTCGGCTATAGGGGATGCAGTATCCCGAAACATACAAACCGCAGGGCAAACAGGGGCACCCAGGATCGTTCTATGGGGTAAGCCGGCTTTCCACCTGGAGGGCTTCGTGTTCCAAAAAGATGGATCTAAAAATAGCCGCTGAACGACGGTATGCCTCCCCAGCCTCGTCGGATTTACCCATTTTTTTGTATATATCCCCTTGAGCCCGCCAATCCATACCAAGGCCATAGGTGTTCTCCGCCCGGCGGTCAAACCCTATAGCCTTTCCCAAGGCGTCCAAGGCCCTTGCATACTGTCCGGCTATGGAATGGACTGATGCGATAAGAAACCAATCATAGGCAGCCTGTTCCAGGTAGTTATCTTTCTCATGGATAGCCAGGGCTTTCTCGAGGGCTTCTTCCGCCTCACTCCACCGGTGCTGCTCCTTTTCCGCCAGCCCTATGACGGTCCAGCCCAAGGCAAGGGAGAGCTTATCGGATCCTATGGCTGCTAACTCGGCCCGTACCTGGGTCTTGACCGTCTCTGCAGTAGCGCCATCTGTGAGGAGCATGCTTCGGGCCTTATAAATCCGCACTATCCCGGCAAGCTCCGCTTCACCGGCCCGTTCTGCTTCGGCTAAAGCACGGTTCCAAACCGCATCTGCCTCTTCAGTACGGCCTAGTGCGCACAAAATATTTCCCCGAGAAAGCCCTTCCCGGATAAGCAGTTCAGGATCATCGGTGCTGATCGAAAGACGGCGGACTTCCTCCAGAAGGTTCAGCGCCTGCTCATAATTCCCCCGATCCGTCTCGGTATGCACCAGCTCTAACTGCGTGGTAACTTGGTTCTTGACCGTGAAAATCGCGGCAGGCCGTTTCGGTGCAGATGAACAGCCTCCGAACAGCACGAAGCTGAGCATCCCTAGCCACATCCCTGCCTGGGAAATCCTATTCCTCATGGTACTGCTCTCCTACACCACGCCACTCTAGGCGAACCCTGCCAGGATCCTAGAGGATTTGCTCGTCAATCGGCTTGCCTCCGGGAACCATAGGGAGCACCTGTTCATCCCGGTGAATGAGCGCGTCAATCAGCACCGCATTACCGCTGCGGAGTTCCTGTACGGCCTTACCCAGGGCCTCCATAAACGCCTCCTCATGCTCTACACGGTAGCCCCTAAGGCCGTAGGCATCGGCGAGCTTCACAAAATCCGGGGGACGATCCAGGATGGTCTCCGCATAGCGTCTTTCGTAGAAAAGGGTTTGCCACTGCCGGACCATGCCCAAGACCTGGTTGTTCAAGATAAGGATGAGCAGGGGAATTCGATAGGCGGCGAGGGTCCCCATCTCCCCACAATTCATCCGGAAAGAGCCATCCCCGGTAAAAAGCACCACCGGCTTATCCGGGTTGGCGATCTTCGCCCCTTCTGCAGCACCGAGGCCAAAACCCATAGTCCCAAGCCCCCCTGAGCTGAAGAAGGTCCGGGGCTGGGTAATCGGATAAAATTGAGCGGCCCACATCTGATGCTGTCCCACATCGGTTACAACCAGGGCATCCTTTCCCAGGGCCTTGGCAGTCTCCTCAAGGATAAACCGAGGATGGAGGCCTTGCTTTCCGGGTGTCCCCTCCCGCTTATGGGCCTGGGGAACCAGGGCCTTCCAGGTTTCAATATCCCCGTTCCAAGCGGTTTCCAGCCCTGAGGGGAGCTTTCCCAGCACTTGGGTGAGGGTCTTTTGTATATCCCCCACCACCCAGGCCTCAGCCTCAATATTCTTGTTGATCTCCGCTGGGTCTATGTCAAAGTGCAGTACCCGGGCGTTCTTTGCGAACTTATCGGTACAACTGGTAACCCGGTCGGAAAACCGGGCGCCTATGGCAATCAACAGGTCCCCCTGCTGCACTGCCCGGTTAGAGGCCACGGTCCCGTGCATTCCCAAGAGGCCCGTGTACAGGGGATGATCCTGGGGAATGGCCCCGATACCCATGAGGCTCACCGAAACCGGTGCATGGAGCCGCTCTGCGAGGAGCCTCAGTTCAGGAGAAGCGCCGGAAAGAATCACCCCACCCCCTGCGTAGATCACTGGCCGTTTTGCCGCGGTGAGCATGGCCACCGCCCGAGTTATATCCTCATCGGTGAAGGTGGCTTCCTCAAACCGCTGGGTAAGCCGCCGCGCCCGGGCGCTGCTGATGGGATCAGCAATGGTATTGGTTGAGGTCCGAGGAACCCATTCCCCCATGAGCGCGGTAATGTCATTAGGGATATCGATGAGTACCGGCCCGGGCCTGCCGGAGACTGCCACGAGGAAGGCCTCACGGATCACTTCCGCCAAATCCCCCACGTCTTTGACGATCCAGTTGTGCTTGACGATAGGCATGGTAATGCCCGCAATATCCACTTCCTGAAAACTATCTTTGCCCAGAAGGGCGGTTCCCACATTACCGGTGATGGCCACGAGGGGGGTTGAATCCATGGCCGCCGTGGCAATACCCGTTACCAGATTGGTAGCCCCTGGACCAGAGGTGGCGATACAGACCCCCACCTTGCCGGTAGACCGGGCATACCCATCCGCGGCGTGGGCTGCGTGCTGTTCATGACTCACCAGGATATGCCGGATCCGGTCTTTCTGTCGGTATAACTCGTCATAAATAACCAACACCTTACCTCCGGGATACCCAAAAATCGTATCCACTCCCTGTTCAATCAAGGCCTCCACGAGGATCCTTGCGCCTGTATACTGCATATTGTTACTCCCTCTTAGTCCTGCAGGATGGCCCCTGAAGCAGCAGAACCCACCTGCCGGGCATACCGGGCCAAGTAGCCGGTCTGCACCTTGGGAGGCAGGGGCTTCCAGGTAGCTTTACGGGCTTCGAGTATCTCTGCAGCGACCTTGATGTTGATGGACCGACCTTCAATATCAATGGCGATGATATCCCCTTCTTCAAGAAGGGCGATGGGACCGCCCTCGGCAGCCTCCGGGGAGATGTGGCCAATGGCCGCTCCCTTAGTGGCTCCGGAAAAGCGGCCGTCGGTGATGAGGGCTACCTTATCGTCCAGGCCCATACCGGCTAAGGCTGCGGTCGGGGCCAGCATTTCCTTCATGCCCGGTCCGCCTCGAGGCCCCTCGTAACGGATGACAATCACATCTCCCGCTTGGATCGTCCCGCCCATGATAGCATCGAAGGCGGCTTCTTCGGAATCAAAGACCCGGGCAGGCCCTTCATGCTTCAACATGGAAGGGGCCACCGCACTCTGCTTAACCACACAACCTTCAGGGGCCAGGTTGCCTTTGAGCGCCGCAAGGCCGCCCGTAGGGGAATAGGGAGCCTCGATAGGCCGGATAAGAGCCGTGTTCCGGTTGACTGCGGTTTCAACACTATCTTCCAGGATGCCGTAGACCGTAGGCGCTTCCAGGGTAATGAGCTTTCTTTTTGCCAGTTCCCCCAGCACCGCGGGAATCCCCCCGGCAGCATGGAGTTCTTCGATGGGGGTAGAACTCGCCGGGGCCAACTTGCAGAGATTCGGGGTAACGGCACTGACCTGGTTCAAGCGGTCCAGATCCAAGGTGAATCCTGCTTCATGGGCAATAGCCGGCAGGTGCAACGCGGTATTCGTGGAACATCCCAGGGCCATATCCAGGGCCAAGGCATTCATAAAGGCCTTTTCAGTAAGAATCGACCGGGGCCGGATATCCTTCTTCCAAACATCCAGCGCCAAAACTCCTGTTTTTTTGGCAAGCCGCAGCCGCTCGGCCATGACGGCGGGAATGGTGCCATTTCCGGGCAGGGCCATTCCCAGGGCCTCGGTAACGCAGTTCATAGAATTCGCGGTGAACATCCCTGAACAGGACCCACAACCTGGGCATGCGGCTTCTTCCAGGGCCGTAAGTTCCCCTTCGTCCATGTGGCCTGTAGCCGCGGCCCCCACTGCCTCATACACCGTAGTAAAGGTCAAGGGTTTACCGTCCTTCTTGCCTGCCAGCATAGGCCCGCCGGAGATAAAAACCGCGGGTAGGTTAAGCCGGGCTGCAGCCATGAGCATCCCCGGAACTATCTTGTCACAGTTAGGGATACAGATAAGAGCATCAAAACCGTGGGCCATGACCATACATTCAATGGAATCGGCAATGAGTTCCCGGGTTACCAAGGAATACCGCATCCCCTCATGGCCCATCGCAATCCCGTCGCATACGCCGATTACCGGGAACTGGACTGGGATCCCCCCAGCCAGGCGTACCCCTGCTGCCGCGGCCCGGGCAATAGTGTCCAGGTGTACATGACCAGGTACAATTTCACTTTGTGCCACTGCAAGACCGATGAGGGGTCTTGCCAATTCTTCATCAATGAACCCCAGGGCTTTAAACAAGGACCGGTGGGGTGCCCGGGCAATCCCTTGCTTTACCACATCACTTCTCATAATGCTCCTCTCTTAGAAACTACGACGCATGGATTCCACATAAGTACGAGCTATACCTCTTGGAACCGATACCATCATGGCTTACTCCTCTCGTTTCATTGCATATACCCTATGTTTGGTGAGCCTGGAGCGCCATGAGGTTGCTCGTATCCCTTATTGTGCGTATTTAAACCGGTGCGTCAATACACCTCCGGCCCCAGGGTCCCAAGAGTGCAGGGATTACCCGGACAGGAGCTTTGGTGGGTGCATGATGAGGTGAAGCCCCGCACCTGGTCTAGGTGTGTATGCAGACTCAACCTATGTCAAAGGTCTTACCTAAACCGTGTCAAGAAGCTCCTTCAAGCAGGGTCACGGTTTCTCTGGGCTTATCCTATACCGGTTAGGGATCTCCTGCTTGGAGCACTTTTAAAATCCTCTGTTCCCATTGACTCTGGGCTGCTGAGGCGTATTCCCGATCTTCCTGGGAGAGGCGTATGGTTTCATCAAAACAAATACCCCCAGGCGGTTTCCCTAAGATGATGATTCGCTGACCCAGAACAAGGGCTTCCCGGGGATCATGGGTAACCGCAATACACAGCCGCGGTTCTGCTTTGAGCAGGCCCAAGGTCATTTCCATGAGTTCTATCCGTAGGGGTATATCCAGGGACTGGAAAGGCTCATCCATAAATAGGAACTGGGCAGGATAGGCAAAGGCTCTGGCTATGGAGACCCGCTGTCGCTGACCTCCTGAAAGTTTTTCCGGGTAGACTCCCGCCTTATCTTGCAAGGAGACCAATGCCAAGAAATGCCGGGCCCGGGCTTCTCCATCGCTTCGGGGGAATCTTGCTTTCAAGGGGATCAGCACATTTTCAAGGACAGTGAACCAGGGAAGCAGCCGAGGCTCTTGAAAAACAAAGGAACACCCTATCGGCGCATCCCCTGCGGTATAGGCTATATCCCCTGACCAGGGCGGTAAAAGACCTGCTCCCAGACGTAAAAGCGTGGTTTTTCCACAGCCTGAAGGCCCCAGGATGACCACGGGGTTTTCCATGCCCAGTTCCAGGGAAAGCCGATCGAAGATCAGGGTTGCACCAAAACCAAAAGACACCTTTTTAAACTGTATACTGGTAGGAACAGACACCGGGATGTTCATGGGCGTTTCTTAGCATAGGGGGGATATGCGGAAAAGTAAGGAACCTTCCTCAGTATCAGGGTGAGGAGGCCTTGAGACAGGGCAGCAACGATCACCGTGGCGAGGGTCCATGCGAAAAGCTCTGGGGTTTCAAGCTGAGCCTTGGCCATCTGCATCCGGGTACCGAGGGCCTGGAAAGGCTGCACCAAGACTTCTGCGGCCACCACCACTTTCCAGCATAGGGACAGGGAACTCCGGAGGCCCCCCAAGATGAAGGGTATGAGCGTAGGGATATGGAGATACCGGATTTCCGCGCCCCGGGATACAGGGTATATGCTGAAAAGTTCCTGAAGCCGGGGATCCACTGAGCCCAGGCCTTCCATGGTGGTAGCGGCCATTATAGGAAATACCATAAGAAAAGCGGTAAAAACCGGAGTCTGTTCTGCTCCTAAGATGAGAAAGGCGATGAGAATCACCGACATTATCGGCGTAGCGGCAATAATGGAAAACAGGGGACGGAAAAAAGCCCTTCCCCGTTTATCCATGCCTGCCACAATACCCACTCCCACACCCAAAGGCACGGAAATAACTATTCCCAAGATGACCCGCCCCAAGCTATATCCCAGGGATACAAGAAAATTCCTTTGAGGTATCAAGAGGATAAACCGTTTCAATACCACCAGGGGACCGGGGAAGATGAGATCACTCCCTCCCATCCGGGAACCCAGTTCCCAGCACAAAAACAACACCCCTATACCAAGACAGAACCATCCTATGGAACTATCCTGGGTGATTCTGTTTGTACTTCTTACCCTGATGGACTGCTTTTTAGAGGTCAAGAATCCGATTTCCTACCACTCAAGATAAAAACTACTCCCCGGAAGCACGCCGCCGATTGAAACCGGTGAAAACTCAAGAAAGGCGGTAAACAGGGATTCCAAAGCAGGCCGGGCTTCCAGGGCAGGGATAAACCCATAGTTGCTCTGGGGTATGGCCGCCTTTACCACAGGGGCCCGCAATCCCAGTTGGTGTTTCTCCACCAGGTCTCCTGCTTCCGCGGGGTGGGCGATCACCCAGGCAATAGAGGTTTTAACCGACTCCAGGATGGCCCGTATGACCTCAGGTCTTGAAGCGGCGAAGTTCGCGTCTACCACTAGTACGGTCATGGGATAGTTCCCGCTGCCCCCGGCCTTTACCCATTCGGCCTGGATATCGCTTACCGGTCGGAGGCTCCCTTTTCCGGATCGAGCCATAGTGGCAAAGGGCTCCGGCAGTAGAGCCGTAGAAATCCGGCCTGCTATGAGGGATTGGGCTATCTCAGGATAGGCTAGGGCATAGCTCAGGATGAGGTCTTTATCAGGATTAAGGCCCTTGAACCGAAGGATCCGGCGGAACACATAATCCGGGGTGGCTCCCTGACCGGCCACTTCTACCTGCTTCCCTTTCAGGTCTTCGATGCGCTGCACTCCAGGATCCGAGGTGAGGAGGCTCAACATACCGGTTCCCAGGACCGCGGCAACCTGCAGCGGCTTACCTGATGCGGCAAGTTTCGCCGCCACATTGGCAGGGAGTATACCCACTTTGGCGTCCCCAGCAATAAACCGGGCAGCCATGAGATCCGCCTGAGCTAAGGCTTCTACCTTTATGGTAATCCCCGGAACTTGAGGAGGCTGCTCAAAGAGCCGGATCATACCCACCCCGGAGGGGCCTTTAATACTGTAGATGGTTACTGAAGACTGGGCCTGTAAGAAGCCGCTAATCCCCCCGGAAAGGATAATAAGAAAATAGAGGCTTAAAAAATACCGTTTCATACTTCTAATCATAGCATTACCCTAGGCCTTCTAACAAGAAGTCTTCCCCTGGTAGGATAAATCCAGGGCAATGCCCCTAACCTCCCCAAGGAGGATACCCGCTCCTGCTGGAGAGATAAAACAGCCCAAAAGACTCTTCGGATCATCGAACTCAACGCCATGATGGGAAAGCCGGGGCTCACCATCATTGGACTTGTTCGATAACCTGGTTGGTTATCGAACAAGTCTTGCAAAATGCTCCGCATTTTGCTGTTTTTTAAGCGGAAGTTGTTCAGAAACTGAGGTTTCTGAACAACTCTATTCATAGGCCCATAGTATTCCATCGAACTCATGGTACCTATACGGTACCCTATCCCAGCAAGACAGGATTCTCAAGCCTTGATTTACTCCTCGCAGCTGCCGACTATAAAGCATGTATATCATTCCTGTTGCTATAGTGGGACTAGGGAGGATAGCCAGTCTCCTAGAGGCGGATCCCCTCCGGGAGAAGCCTTGTACCCATGCAGGGGCAGTGAAAGCCAACGCGGAGACGGTCTTGGTTGCCGGTGCGGATCAGGATCCCAAACGGCGTGTTTCTTTTGCAGAAACCTGGCAGTGTCCGGTCTATGCGGAAGCGGAAGCGATGCTCCATACCCATGCCCCCCGGATAGTGATCATTGCCACCCATCCTGATAGCCATGCCCACTACTGCCGAATGGCCGCAACCTACCAGGTTCCAGTGGTGATCTGTGAGAAGCCCCTCGCAGATACCCTCCACCATGCTCGGGAGATTGCGGCCCTGCACCGAAGCGGTAAGATACGCATCCTTACCAACCATGAACGGCGTTACGGAACGGACTATATCCACGCTAAGGCCATCCTTGATGCAGGCCGTCTGGGTCCGGTCCTCAGTCTCAAAGCAACGCTGTATATGGGGCGGACCCAGCGTATCCTGGATGTGCTCTGGCATGATGGTACCCATTTGGCAGATGCTATCATGTTTTTAAGTGGTTCCGTGATACGCCATCAGAGGATCTGGGGGGCCCGGGTACATCAACGCTACGGAACCGCTTTCCTTTCCGGATACCTTGACCCGGGCATAGGCCACTATAGTGGGGGAAGACCCATCAAAGGACCGCCCTTTCTGATTGAGATCGGCGCGGAACGGGATCACCTGGTTTTTGAGTTGGAATTTTCCTGCGCCCAAGGACGGCTGCGGATCGGCAATGGGATCTTCGAAGTCTGGGAAAGCGGTGAGAGTCCCTACGCCGAAGGGTTCAGGTCCCTCCGTAAAACCCAAGATACCTTTGAGGGGCCTACAGGTTATTTTTTCAATATGGTACAAGATGGGGTAGCCTGTGTCCGGGAACCGGATCGTCAGCCTCGTTCCAGCGCCTTAGATGGTCTTCGGGTTATCCAATATCTTAACTCGGTACAGCCCTGGAGAAACGCCTGCCGGTAAGCCCTAAGGCAAACCGCGGGAAGGAAATAAACTGGTGCGAATCCCTAATCACCACAGAAACCTCGGAATCTTTGTGCTAAAAAGCCTAGGAAAGCCCCTCAGTATCTATTTCCTTCTCTTCGCATCTGGGCTTATTCCCCAGGGCACATACCCGGATAGCATCCCCTTTTCTTTACGCCGGGAACTCACCCGCATCTTTGCCTATACCATACCTTCCCTGGGACTTATCTGGTATCTGATCTATAGGCATCAGACCCTCTATAGGTCCTGGGTCCAAGGAGTCTCCCGGATCCGCAACCTCATGGCCTTCGGCATCGCCCTCCTTGGTTTAGGAGGCATCGGGTTTTGTATTTCCCAGGTAGGGCCTTTGCTGAATGACCTGCTTGCTCCGTATATCCAGGTTCCACCTGGTCCACGGCTGGAAGCGCCTGAGGGCCTCCTAGCATGGCTCGTCATCCTCGGCTCCTGTCTTGGTACAGGTTATCTGGAAGAAAGCTATTTTAGATTGTATCTTTTACTATGCTTGGAAGAAGCCGGTATAGGCTTACGAAAGGGGGTGTTCCTTTCCTGCTTCCTCTTTTCCCTTTGCCATACCTATGAAGGTCCCTGGGGGGTTTTACAGGCAGCTCTGGCGGGAATGGTCCTGTCCCTGGTGTTTATACGGTACCATGCTTTCCACGGCATTGCCTGGGCTCATGGGGCCTACAATGGCTTGGTATACCTCATCACTTACGTTGACCGGTAAGTTCCAGATAGGCTAATTCGGCCAGGCCGAAATTCGCTTGTTTGGTGAAATCCTGCGCGTATGCATCGTAGAGCATATCTTCGTACATTTTCCCTGCAAAGCCCTCATCGATCAATCCTGTTTTTTGCACGGTACTACGCATACTGTTAAGCAAGTTCTTGATCAAAAAGGTTTCCAAGGCTTCGCATTGTTCATACAGTTTATCGGTTTTGTCCACTACCGGCTTCCTGGAAGAACCCCTTGCATTACGAGGGGTCTCTTCCTCATGGGTCATGGTTCTCTCCAGCATCTCAGCAAAAATCTGGTTCCTGCCTGTTCCCGTATCAGCCTCGAGCCGGGCACGCTGGGTAACCGACTCACCTCCTGCACGTTCATAATGCAAAGAACCAAGCGGTTCTATAGCCATTTTCCCCTCCTACACTCAGCGTTTCAGATTCGTAGCAGTACCCAGCATACTGTCGCTGGTCTGGATGGTTTTAGAATTAAACTCGTATGCCCGCTGGGCCACGATGAGATCCACCATCTCCCGGACTACCGACACATTGGACATCTCCAGGAACTTATGGTAGATCTGGCCCATCCCTTCATAGCCCGGCCGTCCAGGAATGGGGTCCCCTGAGGCTTCGGTAATCTTAAACAGGTTTTCCCCCACCGCGGTAAGCCCTACGGGATTGGGAAACCGGTACAGTTCGATTTGCCCTACAGGGATGGGTTCGTTTTCGTTGATCTGGGGGACCATAACCGAGACCCGGCCATCCTTGGACACGGTGATCTTCTCAGGAAGAAAGCCTTCGGGCATGACAATATCCGGGAGTAACCAATACCCATTGGAGGTTACCATGCGTCCGTTGGAATCTATCTCAAAGGCGCCGTTCCGGGTATAGGCATAACTGCCATCATAGGTCTGGATCCGAAAAAAACCGTCTCCTACAATGGCCATGTCCGTAACATTTTCCGTGTTCTGCGGAGACCCTTGAGTAAACATACGCTGGGTATCGGCGATCTTCACCCCATGCCCCATTTGGACCCCCACCGGCACTACCGTGTCCTCTGTAGCAGGGGTTCCGGCGGTCTTAATGGTTTGGTAGAGGAGGTCTTCAAAATCAACCCGCATCCGTTTATACCCGGAGGTATTCACATTAGCCAGATTATTAGAAATCGTATCAATATTGGCCTGTTGACCAATCATACCGGACGCACCGGTCCATAAACTTCGTACCACTATAACTCCTTTTGACTCATGATCCCTTTTTAGCCGTTTACTCTCCCTACTTGATTTATCAAGGTTCCCAGCATAGCATCCTCGGTTTGAATCACCTTCTGATTCGCTTCATAGGCGCGGTTTACTTCGATCATCTGGACCATCTCCAGAACCGGATCCGCGTTGGAAGCTTCGGTGAATCCCTGGACCACTCGAGGCCGGTTTTCCACATCCATGACTTGGGCCTCTCCAGAAATATCCGTCGCACGGTACAGGCTGGAACCTTGTTTTTGCAGATACCGTTCCACATCGAATTCTACCAACTTCAGCGTATCCAGCAAGGTTGTCTCTTCCCAGGAGTTGTCTTCTTTGGAAATCATACGGTTCGGCTCCTCGGTATACGCGGCATTAACCCACACCTGGCCTTGCTTATCCACTTGAAAATTATTAGCCTGGACTTTGATAGGACCTTGTTCTCCCAGTACCGGATATCCTTCCTTGGTTTCCAGGTACCCTTCTTTCCCCAACTGAAAGGAGCCATTCCGGGTATATCGCTCCCCCCAGGGGGTAGCCACGGTCATGAAACCCTTTCCGTCCAAGGCAAGGTCGAAATCACTCTGGGTTTCCTTGAGCGCCCCTTGTTCAAAGCTGGTATACAGTTCGTTCAGTTCGACACCAGTACCGAGTTTTCCAATCACCGGCGCCCTATCTGCGGACCCAAAGGGATGCTGATATACCCCGTCATCGCCCATTCGACGCAACAAGAGTTCTGGAAAGGCTTTAAATGAGGTTATATCTTTCTTGTACCCATCTGCATCGACGTTTGCCAGGTTATTCGCAAGGGCATCTAAACGCCATTGCTGAGCCCGCATCCCACTGGCACCGGTATACCATCCTCTAATCACTTATATCCTCCCTATTGACTTGAATATCGGAAGCAATCGAAAGTCTCTTAAATAGAATAAGCAGGGGGGGCCGCTCCTTTTTCCTGGTACAGGGCAAAGCAAAAAAGGGGAACCCAGGAAAACGGCGCGGTTTTCCGGTCATGATTGCAAGAAGTCTATAGATTCAAAGGGTTTCCCGAACCGTTAGTTGCGGGAAACCCTCAATGATTGTACCCTACCCTTTTACGGGACTAGGCATTACTGTCGAAGACGGTGCTCCCCAGGGAAGAGGCTTCCGGGTTTATAGCAGCCCGGTATTTGCTCAGGGCGTGCTTTTCCCGTTCCAGTTCAGGGAAGGTATAGACCGGGTTTCCCCCGGTATCCAAACTTACCTCAGGAATCGAATAGGAACCCATCTCCTTGATCACCTGGTTTTGGGCTGCGCTCAGGTTTTTAGGCTGGCACTCGGGCCTATCCGCCTTGATGTCATGCACGGTAATCCCCTGAGGCCTTGACCACAGAGCCCCGTACCCTATCTTTCTCAGATTAGCCCGTTTAATGGTTTCATTCTCTTGTTTCGTAAAGCAGTACCGCAGACTGGGAATAAGCCAAAACAACAGGGAAAAGATAAGGGGCACCACCCCTAAGCCCACCACCATGAGCGGAAGGGGATCATGCAGGACGATCTCTGATAAGGCATAGGTGATTTTGTACAGATATGAAGCAGCATCGAATTGGGCTTGCGTCGTAATAGGGCCGGTCCTCAGGGCGTTAAACAGGAAATACCCGCCAAAAATCAGGTTCACCCCATTGATGAGGCTGAACCACAGGTTCATCTTTGTAGGGTTGGAGGAGAAATGCTTGAGCCGTTTTAAGGGAGACGAACCGCCAAAAGAACGATCCCGTGGATCAGCGCGAAGCAGAAGCTCGTCGAAGCGGTATACCAGGGTTCCCTCATCAGTAACTTCTGGAAGTCCGCCGAATTCCACGCAACAGGCGCTGAGTCCCTGCTCCGCTTCCGGGGGAGTAGATCCGGTGAGGACCATGTATTCCGGGAGGGAGATGACCCCCTGGTTGGCCTGGATATAGGCGATGATGGCCTGCTTTTCTTTAGCAGCCCAATCCCCATTCGGATCTCCATCACCGAAAATGAACGAGAAGATCGCCTTGTACAGGGGTTTGCCTTTGGGCCGGGAGTTCCTTCCGGTATAGTACCGGCCATTAAAGGAACGGTCCACGGCCTTGGTTAGTTCCGAGTAAAACCATATCCGGATGATGAGTTCAAAGATGCTTCCCGCGAGGAACAAACCTCCGCCTCCGCGGCCTTCCGAACGGCTATCCGAATTGGAGGCGCTCGAAGCCACGGAAACCGCCAAGGCAGCCAAGGCAATGAGCATGAAAAGGACAAAGTACCCGACCAGCATCACCATGATCCACACCTTAAACAACAGGGTGCCCGCGATTTTCATCCCCTCCATGACCTTGTCGGTGAATCTCCGCAGACCCGCCCGGAAACCCCGGTATTTACTGGTAAAGCCCTGAGGAAAGGAATAGAGGATTTCCCCGGATTCGGTTACTTCAAGGCGTCCTGAATACTCATCTGCCGCAACCGGGACCAGTTCCCGGATCGTGTTCAGGGGTAATGCCGTTTGCGCCGCGATATCCGCTACGGTGGCGCCTTTCCGCTGCTTTTTAAAGGCATCGGTGATCTTCCGATATGCGGCTTTATCCTTTACAGAGAAAGAAAAAACGGTTTTATTGGTATATCCCATGGCTATTACTCCTCTTAATCGACCTGAGGGCCCCTTTTAGTCTCCAGACTCCTGAATTTTAAAAGAACCCTCTTGCGCCCCTCAATTGTCCAAACTATCCTGTTCCCGGCCGGTATGGTCCACGTCGGCCTTTTCCGGCAGGGTATTTTTTTCTAGAATCGACGCCAAGGTAACATTCTTAAAAAAATCATTCACCAGACTAGTTACATCCGTCCACACCTCATGACTCGGACAGACCCCTATTCGGTCGCAGGGTTCCTGGCGCTTATCACAGGAGATACTTTCCAACTCTTCTCCTGCCGCGTCCAAAATCGCCTTGATCGTGAGCTTATCCAGGGGCTGGGCAAAATAAAAGCCCCCCCCTGGTCCTCGGACAGATGAAACAATCCCCGCCTTGCGGAGCTTAAAAAAAATCTGTTCCAAAAATACCGATGAGATATGCTCCTGTTCCGATAAGTGATTGATGGAAACTGGGGCGCCGTCTTTTCCCATTTTTGCCAGTGCCAAGGATGCCCGCAGCGCATACCGACCCCGTGTGGTAATCCGCATTAAAAAATACCCCCTTTCCTCTCTTTCGCTCTTGGGTTCTTTTTTCCATGAGTATATTGTATTTTGTTACAAATGAAAAGACAGCCCCCGGGGAGGTTTCTTGCAGGTAAAAAGGCCCCCTCTTTTTTTATGGATATAAACCATATACAAAAGGTCTTAAAAAAAGCGGCTTTTTACTATTGACTAAAGAATTTATTAAAAATATAGTTTTTACAATCTTAGACGACATCAAAGATTTTTGGAGGTTTTTACCATGAAGAAGTTATTAGCGGTTTGTATTATTGGGTTGGCCCTGACGGCGGGGGCATTTGCAGAACACCCCGATGGGTGGGGC
>JAIRLU010000084.1 GCA_031259215.1 Treponema sp.
TCCAAAGCCCGAGGGTTACGGAACAGGGGTTCCCGGTTGTTGATACGGGTGTGAATTGCGTACCATACCCCTTGTTTGAGCAAACGTAATGGTCTCATAGAGTATAGTAGGGATGGACCAGGGATTTTGCTTTACCAGGGTTGCTGGGAAAAGTACAATCTCCGA
Organism: Treponema sp.; assembly: GCA_031259215.1. Taxonomy (GTDB): domain Bacteria; phylum Spirochaetota; class Spirochaetia; order Treponematales; family Breznakiellaceae; genus JAIRLU01. The sequence goes on from JAIRLU010000084.1 coordinate 166, forward strand.
ACCAATGCTTCTCCAAATACCCCTTACCATTTTTGTGGGTCAAGTTTAGCCCCTAGGATGGGCTTATGCTTCGTTCCTGCGTCCTGGTTGTTCCCTATTTGAGCTAAGCCCTGATCTTATATGGAAATAGAAATGCATCTGCCTGTATCCTGGATCCGCGCTGAATAAATATTGCACAAACCCTGAAAAATCGGGTATACCTAAACCTAATGAGGGATAGGGATAACAACTATACTGACCAGGCAGCGGTCCTGGCCCAGGCTTTGCCGTATATTCAGCATTACCAAGGCAAGACCATGGTGGTTAAGTACGGCGGGAATGCCATGATCCGTACCGATCTCAAGATCGCGGTGCTGCAGGATGTGATCCTCATGAGCTGTGTAGGCATCAGGACCGTGCTCGTCCACGGAGGAGGCCCGGAAATTGAAGCCATGCTCCAGGCTCTGGGTAAAGAGAGCCGTTTTATCCGAGGGCTTCGGTATACCGATGAAGAGACCATGGAAATCGTGCAGATGGTCCTCTGCGGTAAGGTGAATAAGGACATTACCTCCCTGATTCAGCAACAAGGAGGGCGGGCTATAGGCATTTGCGGTATTGATGGGGGGCTCCTCCAAGCCAAACGACTTGGTACTGAGGATGAGGATCTGGGCTTAGTGGGGGAGATTGAAACCGTGGATACCTCGGTTTTGGAGGGGATCTTACATGCAGGGGCCATTCCGGTGGTCTCCTCGGTTGCGTTGGGTATAGGCGATGCCCTGGGGCATGCCCTTAACATCAACGCGGATATGGCCGCTGCCCGGATCGCCTTGGCCTTAGGCGCGGAGAAACTCCTCCTTATGACCGATGTACCGGGCCTGCTGCGGGATGTCCATGACCCGGATTCCCTTATCAAGGTACTCACGAACACCGAGCTGGGAGCACTAAAAAAAGCAGGGATGGTGAGCAAGGGTATGATCCCCAAGACGGATTGTTGTACGCTTGCCCTGGAGGGGGGGGTTAAGAAGGCCCATATCATGGATGGACGTTTTCCCCATGCCTTGCTTATCGAACTTTTTACCCACGAGCGGATCGGTACCATGATTGAAGCCGGGTAAAAATCCCAAGTCGGAAAGCCGCATAGAAAGGGAGGAAAAAATATGGTTTTTATGAATACGTATCATCGGCTGCCGGTTACTTTTGTTTCCGGAGAGGGGTCTTGGCTCAAGGATGGGGATGGGAAACAGTACCTGGATTTTACCGCAGGTATTGCGGTAAATTGCCTGGGTCATGCCTATCCGCCCTTGGTTAAGGCCATCTCCGAACAGGCAGCCAAGTTCAATCATGTCTGCAATTATTACCAGAGTGATGTGGCCGAGGCGTTTGCGGAAAAGCTGGTGGCGGCCTGTGCTCCTGTAGGGATGCGGAAGGTCTTTTTGGGTAATTCCGGCGCAGAGGCCAATGAAGGGGCCTGTAAGATCGCCCGGAAGTATTCTCTCACCCATTACGGTCCCGGACGGCATACCATCGTAAGTCTCAAGGGGAGTTTCCACGGGAGGACCATTACTACCCTCTCGGCTACAGGGCAAGAGCGGTTTCACCAGGACTTCGGCCCTTTTACCGAGGGGTTCCGGTTCATTCCACCGGGAGACCTGGAGGCGCTGGACCGGGCTTTAGATCCTGCTTCTGTAGCCGGGTTACTCCTGGAAGCTATTCAAGGGGAAAGCGGTATTTTCCCCCTGGCCCCTCCCTATATAGCTGCTGCGGCTAAACGCTGTGCAGAGCGGGATATACTGCTCATGTTTGACGAGATCCAGTGCGGTGTAGGCAGGACCGGGACCTTTCTTGCCTGTGAAGCCTATGGGGTCAGGGCCGATCTCATTACCCTGGCAAAAGGTCTTTCCGGGGGGGTTCCCGTGGGAGCGGTTCTTGCCGGAGAAAAGGCTGGGGATGTGTTTGAGGTGAGTGATCATGGCAGTACCTTTGGAGGAAATCCTCTGGCCGCGGCCGCAGGGCTTGTGGTGCTGGAAACCGTGCAGGATCCCCATTTTTTATCGGAGATTGTCCGGAAAGGGGAGCAGTTTCAGAAGGTCTTGGGTAGCTGGCAGCATCCGAAGATTCGGGAACTCCGGGGTCAGGGGCTTATGATCGGAGTGGATATCACGACCGAAGCGTGGCCGGTACTGGAAAGGGCCTTGGCCGCAGGGCTTCTCGTCCTTTCCGCCGGGACCCATACCTTGCGTTTCCTGCCGCCCTATACCATCAAGGATGCTGAAATAGACCAGGGATTGAACCTGCTGAAGGGGGTTTTGGATAAATCCTAGGAGTCGGTTAGACGGCCGCTCATTTTTGGACCATAAAGGCTCCAGGAGCAGCCGGGGATGAAGCGCTTTCAGGAGAGCCGGATCAAGGCAACGCTTCTTCCCATTGCGTTTGAATTGATGCGGCAGTTGCAGCAGGATCCTGGCCTTGGGTAAACATGGTATAGAGTTCCTCCCGGACTATGGTCTCCAGGGAATGAATCTGGGGAGTCCCGATGAATTCTTGCATAACCTCTCCTCCCTCATACATATCATAGGCCTTGGCATACAGATCCTCTTTAAGGCTCCTCGTTCCGTTCCAGTTTCCCGGCACAGCATGGGAAGCAATGGCTAAGCGGGAACTCCGTTCCGCCAGGAACGTAATGAAGGCCCAGGCTTGGTCCTGATATTTACTCTGCTGGGAAATACCGGTGTACCAGCTGGTTAAACCGAACACCGGTTTGCTGCTCATGTCCAGGCCGGGGATGGTAGTAATGCCGAACCCTGTATCCCCCATCTGCTGCTGAAGGGTATGGATATCCTGTACCGATGCAACCATCATACCGATTGTACCTTGGGCGAATTCTTCAAGTTTCTGTGCTCTGGTTTTTGAAAAGAGGTCAGGAGAAAGCAGCCCTTCCTTATGCAAGGTATCCAGGAAACCCAAGGTCTCATGAATGGGAGGGCTGCTGACATTAGGTTTGCCACCTTGAAACAGTACCCCTCCGGCAGCCCAGATCCAGGAATACACATCCACATACAGGCTGTGAGGGTCCTCAGGACTTAAAGCCAGGGCCATACCATAGCGTCCGGTACTATTGGTAATGGTCCTGGCATAGTGTAAAAAATCCGCTCTGGTTTTGGGGGGACGATCAAACCCTGCAGCTTGTAAGACTTCCACATTATAAAAAAGCGGAACCATGAAGGAGACCACCGGGAAGGCCCATACCGCTTCGGATCCTTGGGGGCTATCGGAGGGTAATCCAGGAATAAACATCCTATTTTCCATGGTTTTTGTCTTTTCTATATAAGGACCCAAGGGCTTAAGCATATCCTGCCGGATGAGTTCGTACAGCCATCGTGGATCCAGAGCAAGAATATCGGATCCATGTATCTCCCCGGGGACCCCCTTGAGGAGGCGGTCTTCCATTTTCTGATAGGAAAGATGCTCTAATTTGATGATAATGCCGGGATTGTTCGATTCAAATTCACTAACTATCCTTTTAAGGGTATCGTCTTTTAGTTCATCTTGCCACCATTGGGTAAATACCAGGGTACTTGCCTGAGCTTCTCTTATGGCTTTGGTACTGATTTTGATAAGGAACCCCAAGGGTAAGATGATAAGGGCCAACCCAAAGAGGATCCGGTCCACCATCGATAGGTTTTTAAGGATCTTTTTAATCATAGAACGAGTATAACCCATAAGGGGGAATACCGAGCAAGTATGAAGGCAAGCCATAAGGGTACGCCGCTCCTCCGGGGTCAAGGCATACGCGCCGAGAAGCGGTCCAAGGCAAGGATGATTTCCTTGGCAAGCTGCTCAGCCTCCTTAGCTTCTGCCTGCATCTTAATATGGGCGCTGCTTTTATAGGCGGCGGCTCTTCGCTGGTGCAGAATTTTATGGGTTTCCTGAGGATTATCCCTGTTGAGAAAGGGAGGTAAAATCTTCGCCTGGCATATCCGCTTCCATGCCGTTTCTGCAGACACTTCCAGATAGATGATGACCAGATCCGCCTGTTTCACTACCCCCATAGCCTCCTCATTATCAATGAGACCTCCACCCGCAGCAATAACCTGGAGCGGCCCCGGTGCAGCCCACGGGGGCATAAGGCTTTTCAAGGCTTCGGTTTCAGCCTTCCTGAAGTGTTCCGGGGATTGGGTATACAGGTTCCGGGGACTGCGGCCGGTCTGGTGTTCAACCAGTTCATCCAAATCAATAAAATCGCTTCCCCAATACCCAGCCAAAATCCGGCCTGTACTGGTCTTGCCGGCATGTTTCGGTCCGGTGAGGAGGATGGAGCGCGAGTTTGCGGTGATGCTCATAGACGCTACAGTACCGAAAAGATTACTATAAAACTAGTAGTATGGCTGGATTATGGATATTAGGGCTCTTACTGGCTATTGCCGCGTTACCTGTTTTACTGGTCTATCTCTGGTTCCGGGTCCATAGATTTCCCATGCCCTCCTGGTGGTTTCTTTTGTCTCTGCTGGCAGGAGCTTTTTCACTGCTCACAGCCGCATTGTTGCAATGGCTCTTTTCCCGTATCAGCGGATATGCCGGTGGGGGCTTTTCACCAAGGGACGGTATGGGGACCTTTTTCTTCACGGTATTCATTCGCATTGCATTAACTGAAGAGACCGGACGGGCCCTCGCCTTGAGGATCCTTTTTCGCATAGGCCGCTCCAGCAAAGGAGGGATCCCTCTTTCCCGCTCCGATAGTACCGGGAGGACCGGTGCTTTCGAGGAGACCGGGGGTTTTGGTACCCTGCCTCAGGCATTTGGTGCGGCTACGGGTCTTGTGGCAGGACTTGGATTCGCCCTCATCGAAAGCGCTTCCTATGGAGCAGCGGATATTATGATTGCCCTCCTTAGGGCCTTTACTGCTGCACCCTTACACGGAGCCTGCGGCGCCCGGATAGGGATGGGGATGCTTGGATTCAATGCAGGGCCCTACCGTGCCCTTTGGCGGCTTCTTTCCGCGGTTATCATTCATGGTATGTACAACCTGATGGTCATTAGTCCTGGAATACCCCCAATCCTCCCTATTCTGATAGCCTTTTCAGCCCTTTTTACGGCTATGCACGTTATCCACCGCCATTGACCAGGGAGAAAAGCGGTATATCCTCTTGAGGGTTTCTGCTATTCCTCTCCTTTACGGACTGCATTAGACTTGTGAGATAACCCGGTTGGTTATCTCACAAGTCTTGTAATTTCTCACCTTTAGGGCCGCGAAATTGCTGTTTTTTAGCGGAAGTTGTTCAGAAACTGAGGTTTCTGAACAACTCTATTCTAAATCCAACAACTTAGCCGGATTCCGTTTTACCATCAATGTAACTTCTTCTTCGTTGATCCCCAATTGCAACATGGTCGCTATACATTGCCGCATACCTTCAGCAGGGGAAACATCGGTAATCTGCCCAAAATCAGTTGACAGTATGGTGCG
>JAIRLU010000109.1 GCA_031259215.1 Treponema sp.
GGTTTTCAGTAGGGCGGGGCCTAAGACGAGGGCGGTTCAGGGGCGAATTCGGGAACAACTTCGCTTTCAGAATGGGAGGCTTCGGCCGCGGCACGGGCAGCCTCGGGATTAGTTCTACATAACTCGCTGAATCGGCTCATGTCGTCCCATAGGGCAAGAATCTCTTTCTCATGTTCCTCTACAGCTTTTTCATATTCTTCTTCACTGTCAAAGGCCTCATAAATAGGGTCTCCATCCCAGGTATATTTATTCTTTTCTTTCATATCTACCACTCCATCCATATTTCTCTCTAAGACGATCTAACCGCTCTTTTAGCGAACACCCTTTCAACCCGTCAACAAACCTGACAAGCCCGGTTAATGCTTCCCTGGTTTCTAATCGCTGCCCATCTCCTACGGCCATACAACACCTATCTTTATTTCACAGAACAAGCCCCATCATTTTTATCGATGGATACTTGCACATAATCGCCATATCCGCATCGGAAAATCCTGAATTATTCGGATGGCTGTGCAGTAAACATAAGGTCCCCGTCCCTTGAGCTTTAAGAATGTACCGAATCTCTTCGGAAAGAAAAATCTTGGTGCTTGTCTTCCCACTCGACCAGGTGCCTAAAAGCCGGTTACCCCCTTGCGCCATCAGGGTCATATATTCCTTGCCGGTTTTACGGGTTTCATCCTGTAAATATCCTAGCTCCCGGTGTATCGCTTCGTCAAGGCTTAACCGTGCATACTTTTGATTACGGGTAATGAGAATAGGCACTTCGTAAGGAGATGGGGGCCCAGGGACCGCACTGAGGGCCTGGTCAAGTATCCCTTGAATCCCCTGCCCGGTTGTCGTCTTGGCATACCGGTTTCGCGCTCCTTCTAAGGCTTGTTCCCCTATCCTTCCCCGGTTTGCCTTCCCTACCTGCCAGTTAAACGCCGGATCTATCCCTTCGGGAACTTGTTCAACCCGCCCGGTCCGCTTATTGATATAGGTCTTGTACTGTACCTCAGGGGCAACGGTCTTTACTCGAAACCTCCCGCCGCCGCTTCCATCCGCAGGAGGTGGGACGGGTATGCCGTGGGCTTGATACTTTCTCAGTCGAGCTTCCGTTACCGTACGGGTGTAGCATTTACAGCCCCAGCCGTTAGGCGGGAAGTGACTGTCCCACCACGGATCATCTTTCGGAAGAATTAACCCGTCCCAGCTTTTGTGTTCCTCCCGGTGGTGGACACTGGGGCCAATACGATACATCAGATACGGGTGCAGGTCGCTTGCCATGGTACGCTTGTATTGGCCCTTCTGATAGGCGCTCTTCATAGTCACCCGGTAGATGGTTTGTAAACGGTGGTAGCTGCCCAGCTGGGCCTTCACCGTTTCCCCGGTCAGGGGGTCTATCATGTCCTTTTTCCCCCACCACCCTTTCTGCTGTAAAACCGGTTTGATAGTTTTCTTGAAGGTCTCGAAGGACTGGCCTTGTTCCATCGCCTCCACAACCGCGGTATGCAGATCGGATAACACGTCAAGCTGCATGGTCTTGGCCACCGTGAAGGCCGTGGCGTGTTCCTCATGCCACATGTCCTTATAGGAAAAACCTATCTTAAGTGTTTTCTGCTTGAGGTACTCAAGGGCCTCCTTTGGTACGAATTCTGGTATCCCTATTCCTGGTCAAACTGGGCATCCCCCAGGGCACGGGCCTTGAAGGTGACCACCGCGATACATTGGGCAATCTTATCGGGGGGCCAGTTCTGTACCAGCCTTTGAAGTTCCGCCTGGAAACTCTCAAAGTCCGTGGCCTTGTCAGCGGCCTTTTCGATTACGGCGACGATGTCATCGGAGATGTGGATATAGCCTTCAGCGCTTTCATCAATGGACTTGTTCAATAACCCGGTTGGTTATCGAACAAGTCTTACAAAATGCTCCGCATTTTGCTGTTTTTTAAGCGGAAGTTGTTCAGAAACTGAGGTTTCTGAACAACTCTAATCAACGTATCAAGCTCATCGGGGGCTTCGGTCTGTTCGGTGTTTAGGCTCGGCCTGGCGGGAAATGAAGTGGGCGATGGTGTCACGATCAGGTTCCGCGTCCCGGGCCCGCGCTTTTACTATGCTATTAGTTTTGCAGGCATTGTTATAGGCCGGTTGGTGCTACTTCCCCGGGAATAGCACGAGCAGCTTATGGTGAGCATGACCCCGGGTGGATAGGCGGGAGCGCCTGTGCGGTCGTTGTGGAACGTGGCATCGAAGGTGCTCAGATCAAAGTGGTCGATGAGGGACTTCAAGGTATGATCGATGGAGCCAGGTATGCGTTGTTCTCCAAGGGAAACGGCAAGGAACAATCCCTGGGATCTATCAAAGTTTTTATAACGAGCCATGTAGTCACCGTATACCATGGTGTTTGTTGTTTGACTGCTTTTCCGACAGCCTCAACAGGAGTGTATGCGCTCCGGGTCATTCGGCCGTCCAGGGTTCCGTTCCCCTCGGTCGGCTACGCCTCACTCCACAGTGTCGGCCATGGAAATGCTGCACATGTCCTTATCCGGGCTGGCAAACCGTCGTCGAACCGCAGGTCCTCTACAGCCAGAACGATACCTACAAGATAATATGAAAATAATTTCTATTTTCATATTGACAAAAGGATAACTCGATTGTATATTGTAGTACATATTATGAAACAGACTCGTCCTCATAGGTATAACACAGCCCAAGGGAAACTGATCCTCGAGTATATGGCCTCTTTGGGTGATAAGCATGTTACGGCTCATCAGATTGTACGGCATTTTGAAACCGCAGCCGTGGTCATTGGGCAGACAACGGTCTATCGCCATCTGGAAAGACTCGTGGCTGAAGGGAAAATCCGTAAATACCTGGTGAGTGAAGGCAAGAGTGCCTGTTATCAATATATAGGCAGGAACAAGGCCTGCCAGGAACATTTCCACTTAAAATGTGAACGCTGCGGCACCTTGATCCATGTAGACTGTACCCTCTTAGACAAAATGCAAGGGCATCTGTTACATGAACACGATTTTCAAATTAACCTGCTTAAAACGACCTTGTATGGCACCTGTGGCAACTGTCTTACTGCAGGTAAGGCATGAGGATAGGTATGCAGAAACCCCAGGGAATACTCCTGATAGGGGGTATCTGTTGTGTCCTTGGTTTCTTGGTTTCTGAGACCCTGGTCATTACCGAGCAGGATCATTCCTGCTGTGGTGAGGGATGTCCTGTCTGTTTGCAGCTACAATGGGCACAGCATATCCTCAAGCACCTTAAATACGCCCTGGTGGCTCATACCCTTCCGGCGAGCAGGGTAGGGCCGGCGGTGATCATGGTTAGGTTGGTGCTGGGTACGCTTATACCGTTAAGTACCGTCCGGTTAAAAGTAAAAATGAACCGATGATTCGGATCTGGGGGATTTCAACTTTTTCAGTATTGCTTAATAGAGTTGTTCAGAAACCTCAGTTTCTGAACAACTTCCGCTTAAAAAACAGCAAAATGCGGAGCATTTTGCAAGACTTGTGATAACCAACCGGGTTATTGAACAAGTCCAATGAACGTCATTTTTTCAACATACGTGGAATGTATGGACAGGAGTTTATAGGTATGAAACGAATTGTTCTTTTTATAGGGATGTTGCTATCCCTTACGATGGTTTTATCTGCCCGAGGGCAAAGGGATACAAAAAAAGAGGAAGGGAAACTCCAGGTGGTTACCACCAATTTCCCGTCCTATGATTTTGTCCGGGAAATTGCCGGGGATAAGGTGAGTCTGACCATGCTGCTTCCTCCTGGTGCGGAAAGTCACTCTTTTGAGCCTACCCCCCGGGATATTATTACGATACAAAACTGCGATGTCTTTATATATGGGGGCGGGGAATCCGACACCTGGGTGGAAGGAATCCTTGAATCCATGGATACGAGCCGGATGAGCATTATTTCCCTCATGGACTGTGTGGAAGTAGTGGAAGAGGAGATCGTGGAAGGGATGCAAGAGGAAGATGAAGAGGGACACGATCACGGGGATGAAGACTTTGAAGATGCAGACGTCAAGGACCGCAACCTTGCCGAATGGGCCGGTACATGGCAGTCCACCTATCCCCTTCTTTTGAACGGAACCTTGGACCCGGTCTTGGAGCATAAGGCGGAAGAAGATGAGACCCAAAGCGTTGAAGATTTTCGCCGGTATTACGATGCCGCATATAAAACCGATGCGGAAAAAGTGGTCATCGACAGGGAATCTATTACCTATTACACCAAAGGGGTGTCCCATAGGGTGAGATATGCCTACAAGGGCTTTAAAATCCTTGTGAACAAATCAGGAGCAAAACGGGTCCGGTATCTGTTTGAGGCAGAAGACAACCCCGGTTCCGCTCCCCGGTATGTCCAGTTCAGCGACCACCTGATAAAGCCGGGGGAAGGTATTGAGCATTTTCACTTGTATCAGAGCAGTGTGAGCAACGAAGCCCTGTTTGAAGAATGGGACCACTCGCCTACGTATTATCCGGCGGATTTTACGGGGGAAGCAATTGCCCGTGAGCTTATAGGCCAGGATCATGAAGAACCAGGAGAATATGATGAGCATGTCTGGACTTCCCCGGAGAATGCGAAACTCATAGTCCAAAAGATCGGGGAGGTTCTTAAACAGCGGGACGGTGCCAACGGGAGGGTATACGAAAATAATACCAGATCCTATCTGGCAAAATTAACCGAATTGGACAAGGCCTTCCAGCAGGTCATGGATGGAGCCAAACGTAAAACCGTGATATTCGGAGACCGTTTTCCCTTCCGGTATTTTGCCGATGCCTATGGGTTACGGTACTTTGCGGCATTCCCTGGGTGTTCCACAGAAACCGAGGCAAGTGCAGCTACGATTGCCTTTTTGATCGATAAAATCAGAGCCGAAAAACTTCCGGTGGTGTTTCATATTGAACTTTCTAATGAAAAAATTGCCGACATCCTCTGTGAAGAAACGGGGGCAAAAAAATTGCTGCTTCATGCGGTTCATAATGTTTCCAAACGGGATTTTGAGAATGGGGCAAGTTACTACGGCTTAATGACGCAGAATATTCGTAATCTCAAGGAAGCCTTGTACTAAGACCTGCACAGAAATACCATGACCGCTGGGTTATGGTATTTCTATTAACCAGCGATGCGTATGCAGGGCATCCTGTTCGTGCGGTTTCTGAGGATACTGCAGGCCGCCTTATGCTGAGAAAAACATCGAACAGATTATTGAAGCGATAGAGAAATTAGGTCCTCAAGGATTGACCGTCAAAGCCGATGAAATACGCTCCCTGTTGGGACTCTCTAAGCCGGAACCCGAAGACCAGGTTATTGGCGGACGGGGCATGGAGGCTCCCTTGCAGGAATCGACTACCCTGGCATTGAATGCCGCGGGACCGGAAGCTCCTGAGGGACTAGAGGAACTCCTTGAGGAGCAGGATTTGGTGGAAATCTCTGAGGATATAGCCTGGGTACTGGAACAGGCGGCGAATACCGCCACGGACTTTACTACCTTCCAAAACGCACTCCACCAGTTGGTAAGCACTTGGCCCCCCGATAAGATTGTCCCATGCCTTGCCCTGGCCACCTTCAAGGCCCGCGCCCTGGGAGCCGCGGCATTTGCGGATACCCCGTAATGGCGGATTTCATTCCCCAGGCGGCCCTGGAGTACCTCAAACACAAGCAACTCAGGGTAGGTTTTGCTTATGAAGATGTGTGGCAGGAAGAACATGCCACGGCCTTTACCGTGGCCAAGGCCATGCAGCTTGACGTACTAGCCGATTTACACCGCGCGGTTATAGATGCGATGGAACAAGGCCAGTCCTTTGAGAGCTTCAAAAAAGACCTCAAGCCGGTATTGCAAGAGAAAGGCTGGTGGGGGAAAAAGGACATGCTCGACCCCCTGACGGGGAAAACCGTTAAGGCTCAGTTGGGCAGCGACCGCCGGCTAAAAACCATCTACCGGGTGAATATGCGCAGTGCCTATCAGAAGGGCCAGTATGAACGCACGATGGAAAGTGAGGTACACCCCTATCTCATGTACCGTATTGGCCCCAGTGTCCACCACCGGGAGGAACACCTCAACTGGGATGGACTGATTCTGCCCAAAGATGACCCTTGGTGGGACAGCCATTTTCCGCCTAACGGCTGGGGGTGTAAATGCTACACTCGGGCGGTAAGCGAAGCTCGGCTGAAACGGTACCAAGCCCAGGGGATACCCATACCGCCCCGTGCGGATGGGAGTGGAGGAGGTAGGCTTCGAGTGAAGACCGTTGCCCCTGAGGTACAGTACAAGACCTATATCAATAAGCGGACCGGGCGGGTTGAACAAGTTCCCGAGGGGGTAGACCCGGCGTTTAACTGGCATGTAGGGAAGGCAAACCGGGGAGGGATGGGGGAACAAGCCTTAGAAGGAGCACGAAACCGGTATGCCAAGACGACAACCGGCCAGACGATTCAAGGGATACTTGACCAGGCCCTCAGTGCTGCCCCTGGGCCCCCATCTCCTTACGAAGTACCTATTCTCATTA
>JAIRLU010000118.1 GCA_031259215.1 Treponema sp.
GGTGATAAGCCATCATAGCGCCCCTTGCCTCAAGGCTTTGCCACTTTGGAGTCACGCCCACAATATAGGTGAGAACGCTCCGCCTGATGTAGGAACGAAGGGGCGTAGACCGTACCCCCAAACCTCCCCGCCCTCGTAACGCCCACCGCAGGTGCCGCAGGGGTGGACTTGTTTTTTGACCCTATGCATGATAAGATTACTAAGATTTGATTAACAATGATATGAACAATAGGGATTGGAAACAGGGATGTAAATGGGCTGGTACCTTCCGATGTACAGGTTACAAAGAAGGGGGAGCCTTTTATCTTGTTTTTATGATCTGTAGTATAAACCGCCGTGAGGGCGGTTTTTTTTTGCGAGGAGGTTTTTATGTTTAGAACACAGCATCTGGTTGAACCGGGAGATTTTACGATTGAAGAGATGGAGCGGCTTTTTGATCTGGCTGAACAGATTGAGCAAGACCAGGAGTACCTACGGGGATCCTGTAGGGGGAATATCTTGGCTACCCTTTTCTTTGAACCGAGCACCCGAACCCGGCTTAGTTTTGAGTCGGCCATGCTGCGCCTCGGTGGAGCCTGCCTGGGCTTTTCCGAACCCAATTCCAGTTCAGTGTCCAAAGGGGAGAGCCTGGCAGATACGATCAGGACCGTTTCCTGCTATGCAGACATTATCGTCATGCGAAACCCCAAAGAAGGGGCCGCGCTGCTGGCATCCCGCTACGCTACTGTGCCGGTGATCAATGCCGGTGACGGCGGCCACCACCATCCTACCCAGACCTTGACGGATCTCCTCACCATCAGACAGCTTCAGGGTTCCATTAAGCGGCTTACCGTAGGATTCTGCGGAGATCTCAAGTTTGGCCGGACCGTTCATTCTTTGGCAAAGGCCCTCTCCCGCTATCCTGATATTACCATGATATTCATCTCTCCCCAGGAATTGGAGGTGCCTACCTATATTACTGAAGGGATCCTCAAAAAAGTCGGCGTACCCTATTTTGAAACCCACAGTCTTGAAAAGGTGATTACCGAGTTGAACGTATTGTATATGACCAGGGTACAGCGGGAGCGTTTTTTTAATGAGGAAGATTATATTCGCCTCAAAGATAGCTATATCCTGAATCGGGATAAAATGAAGCGGGCTCGGGATGACCTCATCATCCTCCATCCCCTGCCTCGGGTGAATGAGATAGCCCCGGAACTGGATGAAGACCCCCGGGCGAGTTATTTCAAACAGGCGAAATACGGTATGTATGTACGAATGGCCTTATTGGCATCCATGTTAGGCAAGTATTAACGCATAGGTCCCCTTCAATTCCTTAGTATAGTATATGGACATCCATCAAAAGCGTTTCAGCTTTAAGCGGCGGCTGCAGGGCTGTAGGTTTACCCTAGGGGGGCTTGTTTTTCTTCTGAGCGCCTGTGAAAGCGGACTATTTGCCCCGCTATACCAGGTGGAATTCCCCGTGCCGCCCCCTGTCTGGCAGGAGATCCTGGGCCCTCCCCATTGGCGGGTTACCTGGATAGGCCCTGAAGGAACCTGGGAAACCGCAGAGACCCATCAGGGCTTGCTGCCTATTAGGGTCTTATCAGAATGGACCACGCCGGTGATCGCGTACCCCTATTGGCCTGAACGGGGTATCCTTCCTGATATACTGCGCCCGAGCGGCGGCCTGTTTCCTTTTGACTGCGAAAATGACCGGATCCGGCTCAGTTGGCGGGGCGGCGTTGAAGCCCTGGTGTATCGGGAATTGGCTGCCCATGCGGAAGGGTCTACCCAGGGAACCCCACGACTGCCCCACTACTTTAACTGGCCTCGGTTTAGAGCCTTGCTGGAAGGGCCGGAGCTGCCTGAAGGGGTGCAGGAGGATCTCTGGTCTGTTGATTGGAAGGGGATATGCCGGAAGATAGCCCAATCCGGCTTTGATCGGCGCCGTATCGTGCCCCAGTCCCGGGAGGAACTGCCCGTACCCGTACCCTCGAGGGGCCCCTGGATCAGTACCTCCCCCTTTGGGGAACCGGTGTACCAGGACGCAGAAAGGGTTCTCCCTCTCCTGGTTTCCGAGAACGGGGATACCTACCTTTCACCTGAGGGAATGCTCCGCTGTACCCAGGAGGCCTGGATGTGGATCCCGTTTCCTGAATAACCTGGGTTCGATAAAAAGGGAAGAAGGAACAGGAACCGCCCGAACGGGGCATGGAGCGGGTTGATTGCCGGGATTATTTCAGGAAGATGGGCGTGGTTTCACACGAACTACACGAACTTTTACTGCCTTATTCCGGATGCAATCCTGAAAATTGCGCTCGGTTCGTGGGTAAAGAAGCGGTTGGATTAGGCCCTTACCCTGATTACTCCTGTCTGTTCGTGTGGTTTGTGGTTATTTCTTATCCGGTCCTTTAGTCCAATCCAGATACGAGGCATCATGCTGAGCGCCCTCCCAGTTTCATTGGCGCTCCCGAGCGTTCTATGCTGCGGGCGGGATGTTCAATTTTGCCGGCGGGACGCTTTATGTTGTGGGCCGGATTGTTCATTTTGTCGACCGGACGCTTTATGTTGCGGGCCGGATTATTTATTTTGCCAGCCGAACGCTTTATG
>JAIRLU010000244.1 GCA_031259215.1 Treponema sp.
GGAGGTGATATACCCGTTTCCATTCCGAACACGGAAGTCAAGCCCTCTCACGCCGATGATACTGCCCTTGAAAAGGGTGGGAAAGTAGGTCGTTGCCAGGCTTTTTTGTTTTTTGCCCCTCCTCAGGGGCTTTTTTAATGCCCCAAGGGTTGTGAGCTATGCTACCATCTTTTTAGTAAGGTTCCGAACCCATCGCTTCTTGTTGAAGAAATGCCGAGCCACCCCATATTTGGCCAGATCAGAGGTTTTTAAGATGGCGAACATCAGTACTGGATCGAGGGTGGTGCCTAAGGCGAGAATGAAAGCTCCTGGAACGAAAAGGAGGGTATTTACCGAAACATCTGCGTACATACCCGTGGCGGTATCTCCCCCGGAGCGGGAGATGGCAAATAACGCGTTGAGGAGGCTCCACAGGGGTAGGTATACCAGGATGACATATACTAAGCCAAGGCTGATGCTTCGTGCAGCAAGGGTAAGATTGCTGAATACCAGGGGGATAAGCAGGGTAGCCGCCGC
Source organism: Treponema sp. (assembly GCA_031259215.1). GTDB lineage: Bacteria > Spirochaetota > Spirochaetia > Treponematales > Breznakiellaceae > JAIRLU01. The sequence goes on from JAIRLU010000244.1 coordinate 517, forward strand.
TGCCCCCAGTAGCGCAACTATACACCCGGCAACCACGGAACCTGATTTAATCCATTCCGCCTTGATCTGAGCTTCCTCTAATTTGCCTGCCCCCAAGGTTCCCCCGATCACGACTGCAGTAGTGATCCAGATTCCTCCGAACAGGAGGAAGAAGATATTCGCAATGGTCCATCCTGCGGCCATACCTGCGACGACCTCTGCTCCCCCTCTGCCGTTGTAGAGGGCGGTCATAATAGTTTCTGAGCTGATCCAGGACGCCTCGGATAGGAACATCATGGCGGATTTGGTAAGGATTTCCCGGATGAGCCCTGCATGGATCGCCATAATTTTATTGAAATCCACAAAAAAAGAACTTTTTTGGGTATGAATATATATGAGGAAGAGCCCAACTTCAAAACAGCGTGCGATAATGGTCGCTATGGCTGCTCCGGACACCTCAAGCCGGGGAGATCCGAGGTTTCCATAGATGAGAAACCAGTTCCCGAGGGTATTGATTATGGTGGCCGCCACGGAAATTACCAAGGGTATCTTAGGTAAACCTATTTCCCGGAAAGAGGTTCCGATGGACATGGAAATGGCGATGGGCAAGAGGGTAAAAGCGGTGAGTCTCAGGTATTTTGCACCGATGGTAACTATGGCTTCCTGAGCCACATTACCCATAGTCATCATTCCCAGCATGTATTCGGGAATGGTCCAGCACAGGATACCATACAAGACCGAGACTGAACAGGAGAAAAGCACCTTGAACCGATAGGCATGTTGCATTCCTTCGGTATTACCGGCCCCTTTAAACTGAGCGAGATAAATTCCTCCCGCGCCGCAAACCGCATTGATAATAACGATAGAGATGAAGTTGAGCTGGTTTGCTACGTTGACCGCAGCCATGCTGATATCTCCCAATCCCGCAACCATAAAGTTGTCGATGAGGGAGACCATACTCATGATAAATTGTTGCAACATGACCGGCAGGGCGATACTCAAGGCTTCACGGTAAAAACTCAAAGGACCAAAACGTTTTATAGACCACAACATAGTAATATTATAAAAGTATGTCATAGTATTATAAAAATATAAAGGAGTATCTCATGGTGGTGGTAATCAAAGGAGCAGGGGATATTGCCTCAGGTATTGCCTTACGGCTTTTTCATGCCCATTTTACTGTTTTGATGACCGAGATCGCCATGCCTACGGCGGTCCGTAGAAGGGTTTCTTTTTCTGAAGCGGTTATACAAGGCCAGGCAGTAGTAGAGGATGTTCGTGCCCTCTTGGTACAAGATAAGCCGACTATGCAGGAGGCCCTTGCCGCAGGATGTATCCCGGTATTTGTGGATCCTACCGGAACCGTGGTAAAACGCTTTGTTCCAGATGTAGTGGTTGATGGGATTATCGCGAAAAGAAATCTCGGTACCCATATAGATGACGCGAAAGTGGTAATCGGGGTAGGTCCTGGGTTTACCGCAGGAGTCGATTGTCATGCGGTGATTGAGACCATGCGCGGCCATAGGATTGGCCGGGTCATTACCCAAGGATCCGCCATACCGAATACGGGTATTCCCGGAGATATTGGGGGGTACACCTTGGATCGACTGCTCCGGGCACCGGTTGCAGGGATCTTTGAACCCCAGAGGACTATTGGCGATACGGTACAACAGGGTGAACTGGTAGCCGTGGTTTCAGGGTTTCCGATTTATGCCGGCTTAGGGGGTATACTGCGGGGTATCCTGCCCCAGGGGATTCCCGTTACCCCAGGGATGAAAGTAGGGGATGTGGATCCTCGATGCGAACGTTCCCATTGTTTTACCGTGTCGGATAAGGCCCTATCTATTGCCGGTGGGGTACTTGAGGGGATCCTCCGTTTTACCGATAAGCGCCTGAGATGAGCCTTCGGTCTTGGCTTGTATTTCTCGTTTTAATAGCCGATACTTATAAAGCTATGTGTTTCAAAACCTGTTACCTAGGTGTAGTAATGGGAAGCATGTTGTTTCTGGGATTTTTAATGCCCCTGCAGGGAATAGACCTTCCTACCCGGAAAATAGAGGATGATGTTTCCTTAAGAATAAGCCTAAAGGATTTTTGGTTTACCGAAGCTGCTGACCGGGTTTTGAACCAAGAACCCTTTATTCATACCTTACCCGGGGGAGGCCGGATTCAGGTTCGATCTGAAGCTGGTAAGGATGAATTTATGATCGTGCTTGCTCGAGAACGGAATAATTCCTATCCTGGTTGGGCTCAAGGGTCTTGGGTGCTAACCCGCCGAAAAGACGATGGTAGTCCCAGTAGGATTCGGGTCTTTCTCCGCAGCGATCCTTATACGTATGTTCAGTTCCGTCCCCTTACAGAGGACCGGTGTTTCATGGACGTGGTATTGTACGACGCGTATGTGGTTCGTTCGGTGCCGCTTCCCTATGCCCTGGAACGGCTCATGGTTGTTTCGCTCGAAGAAGTCTTGAATACTGCGGGAAATAAATTCCCCCGGCATTATTTTGATCCCCAGCCTGCAATGTACCGGGACCTGCGGGTTTTTATGGGTCGTTTGCGGGATCGCCTTCCGGAATTGCACTTCCGAGATGACGGGGCCATTGATGCTGAAGGCCGGTATGTATATATCAATACCTTGCAGAGCCAGGATGGAACACCAGGACTTAACTGTTCAGGTTTTGTTAAATGGGTAGTGGATGGGATCTTGCGCCCCTTTACCGGAGAACGGCTCCCGATTCTTCCCTTAAAAGAACCTTTTGGAGAACGGGGTTCTTCCTTAACTGCCATGTATGAAGAACTGCGGGATCCCTTTTTTGGCCTTGATTGGACCCGCAATCTAGCTTCCCAGGCAGGAACCACCCTTCGATCCCGTACATTTGGAAAACTTGAGGAAATCGAAGTACAAGATCGTCCCTTTGCTTCGTTAATCCAGCGGAACCGCAATGGAACTTCGATTAGATCCTATCCAAGTTTTCTCTTGAACGCCGGTTTTAGTTTTGAAGGAATCCATCCCCTCTTGTATACCCTGGCCATTGATGAGCCAGGAACCATATACCTGGCATCGATAAACAACGAGCGAGACCCTAAGCCCCGTATGCGCCAACACTTCCATGTAGCAGTGCTGGTTCCTTATTTCAATGAATACGGTAACTTTCAGGTCGCGGTCTTTGAGAGTGCTGAGGAAACCTCGTTCCAGAATTTTAAGAACCGATATCCTGGCCATTTTGTCAATCTGGTACGGATCCCTGTAGAGACTCGTTTTGATCCTTAGAAAATGTATAGTGAGGTTATGGTATGAAATCTTTTCCTGATAGGAAATTCCTGGATCAGGATTTTCTGCTTACGACGAAGACCGCTCAATGGCTGTACCATGAAGTGGCTGCAGAAGAACCGATATGGGATTATCACTGCCACCTGATCCCTCAGGAGATTGCGGATAATCGCCGGTTCCCAGACCTGGCTGCAGTGTGGCTTGGGGGAGACCATTATAAATGGCGGGCCATGCGGGGTAATGGTATTGATGAGCGGTTTATTACCGGCGATGCAGAACCTTATGATAAGTTTCTTGCCTGGGCGGAAACCGTTCCCTATCTTATCGGAAATCCGCTGTACCATTGGACCCATCTGGAACTCCAGCGGTATTTTGATATCTCTGAACCCTTGAACCGGGACAGCGCTCCAGAGATATGGAAGGCCACCTCTGAAACGCTCCAACAGGATCCCCAGTTCTCGGTATACGGCATATTCAAACGGTTTAAGGTTTACGCGGTGGGCACTACGGATGATCCGGTGGATACCTTGGAATGGCATGAAAAGGTCGCTTCTGCCCAGGTAACGGAAACCAAGGTGGTCCCTTCATTCCGGCCTGATAAGGTTATCGCTATCGATAAAGAGGGTTTTGCTGCCTATATAGCCCGGCTTGGCACTGCAGCGGGTAACACTATATGCTCATTGGCGGATCTTTTGGAGGTACTTAAGGACCGAATGGATCTCTTCGACACCCGGGGATGTCGGGCTTCGGATCACGGCCTTGAATACATTCCTTTTGAACTTGCCGAAGACGGTAGTAAGGATATACAAACATGGGAAAAAGAGGTGCATGAGACCTTGGTCAAGGTCCTCGCGGGAGCACCTGTGGATGCTCGTTCCTTGGAATCCTATAAGACCTTTATGCTGTGTTTTTTGGGATCTCAATACCATAAGCGGGGCTGGGTCATGCAGCTGCATCTTGCGGCCATCCGGAGCATTAATTCCCAGGCCTTTAAGACCCTGGGGCCTGATACTGGGTATGATGGGATCCAGGATCATCGGATCGCGGAAAACCTGGCCCGCTTTTTAGACCTTCTCCAATCTAGGCAGAAGCTGCCTCGAACCATCCTTTACAGCCTCAACCCCAAAGATATGTATACCCTAGGTTCTATCATGGGTTCCTTCCAAGGGGATGGAATTCCCGGCAAGATGCAGCTCGGTTCTGCATGGTGGTTTCTGGATCACCGGGATGGTATGGAAAGGCAGATGAAAATTCTTGGGAACTTAGGGCTGCTTTCTCGTTTTGTGGGGATGCTCACCGACTCTCGGAGCTTTCTTTCCTATCCCCGGCATGAATACTTCCGACGGATCCTCTGCAATATACTGGGTTCCTGGGCGGAGGCAGGAGAAATTCCCCTCCATGTTCCCCTCTTAAGCGGTATGGTCCGGGATATTTCTTTTAGAAACGCCCAGCGCTACTTTGCTATACATGACCAGATATGAGCGAAGTTCCAAGTTCGGTAAAAGGGGTGCCGTAGATATATTCAAAAAGAAACCGCATATCCTCAGGGGTTATATCCAGGAACCGGCATCCAAAGAAAACGGTATCTCTTTTCTTGTAGGAGCGTACTATTTGAACGTTTACGTTGATAGTACGTTTAGGCATAAGCAATTTGAGCGCTACCGTACTATGCAGCGTCATGGATGTAGCAATAGATGAATGGGGATAGGTGAAACGGATTCCTGAACTGCTTATATCAATACCCGTGGCGGTAATAAAGGCATCTTTGATGTGGTGAGATTCAAAATAACCTTTCTCTTGAAGGGCAAGGACCAAGCTTTGGGCATAGCGGTACAGGGGGGCAATGACTTTATAATCTAAGGGGACTTTTTCGGCTTTTTTTATCCACACCCGAAGAGAACCAACTATGTAGTTTTTAAAAAGAAGCGGAATCCACAGATCCGCCAAAATACCTCCTCCCTTTTTAGAATCAAAAAAATGAGCGATGGCCTTATCAAAATACGTGGGATTTACTCCCAGACTTTTGAGGTACTCTTTAAATTGCTCTTCGGTTATGAGATGCTTCTCAGGATAGGGAGAAGTATTGGGGCTTGGAAGGTGCTCGGTCATAGAGGGTAAAAATAAGGCCTTGCCGTTTTTAGCGATAAGCTGCTCTTCAAAACTTAAAGGAGTTTCATCTTTAAAAAGTACCACTCTATAGCCATCGGCAAAATTTTTGATCCACCGGTCTATGGCAGCCAGAATACCATTAAAGTCATGGATATTCGGTTCTATGGTTCCCTCTAAGGCAGCATCGGTTTCCTCCAAGGACTCAACCGTACTCACTTGGGGGAAAGGAAGGAGGTACTGATCCTCCTTTAAGGCAAACTTGACCTCCATATCGTGAGGAAAGCTTACCCGCCTATAGGACCTATCCAGGTCTTTATACAAGAATTCTGGCATATTCCCTACGAAATGACTTTCCTTAACAGTGATACCGTGTTCTAGGGTATTCATTTCCACCGTAAAGGAGATTGAGAGGGTATTATACTTAAACATAAGTTCGATGGTTTTACCGGTTACCAAGTTTCCTATAGGACGGTCCGACTTAAAATAGATCTTGTCTTTAGTGTACTTTTCGATTTTTAAGCTATACTCTTTGCGATTATGCAGATAAATGATAGGAATCTGTTCATTATACAACATATTGATCATGAAGTCTTTTTCTATATGCTTTATAGGCATTGACATAAAACTCTCCTTCAAGATCGGTTATCATCATCCTGGATAGGTCTATCATAGGCGCTCATCTTCAATTAGCTGAACCAATTTCAAAACTCGGTTAGTGCGGACCTAGGGTACGATGAAACCGTCTCATCCGTTACTACTAGCTTATACCATATTTTTGAGTATATGTCTATAAAGTTTGTTCGCCTACCAGGACAGGGTAAGGACATATAAAAAGGTTTCTGGGTATTTTGCGGATAGGGTGGAACGGTACGGTTTTTCTGTATTTTTAGCCCGATAGAATCCTAAACCCCGTTACCCAGTCTTTGGCTCCTAGAGATCATTCATGAGGAAGCAGAAAGGATCTAACCCCGATTATCCGAGGGCCAAAATAACGGTCCTTCAAGGAGGAAATGATAACCCCGGTCTTGGGTCCCAAGGAAACTGCATGGATGACGGAATCCGCATCCAGTAGAATTGCCACATGGTTGATGACCCCTTTAGATGCAAAGACCACAATATCCCCCATCTTGGCTTCGGTAATACCTACCGAGTGTCCTGAGTACCCTATGGTTTTTGAAGTCCTGGGAAGCTCAATCCCGGCAGCGGTACGATATACATACCGAACAAACCCGGAACAATCAAAGCCCTTAGGAGATTCCGCACCGTATCTATAAGAAACACCCTGATACTGCTTAGCAGTTTCGATGATGGCCTGTCGCAGGCCATCAACATCGGCAAAAACTGAGTTGACTATTAGGACAAACCAGCATACCATCCATGCCCTGAGAAGACTTTTCGTAGTATTCATAGTATTAGTCCAGTATACCGGATCCTGAGGGGCGGTGCTATCCTTCTATAGCCATTTTCTGCTAAAAAGCATTCTTTTTATCTAATGCTGGAACATACACGGGAATAATCATATACTAGAGGCAGTATCAAAATGTGATTTTTGAGACCCTCTCACGAGAAAAAACTAAAAAGTATGGAGTTTCACCTACCTTGATGACCGTAAAAAAAAACGTTACAAGCCCTACCAGCCAGGCTGGTATGATAAAAACCGCATCTCTTATTGCTCTGCTGGGTAATAGCATTCTGGCCGCAGCCAAGATCGGATTCGGCCTAAAGACCCGGAGTTTGGCGGTACTGGGGGACGGTATTGATTCTTCGGTGGATGTCTTCATTGCCCTGATGTCATTCTTCGTGGCAGGGGTGATTGCCCGGCCTGCGGATCCAGAACATCCCTGGGGGCATGGGAGAGCGGAAACCGTCGCCACTGCGCTCTTGGCTTGCACCCTGTTCTTTGCCGGAGCTCAGCTTATCATTAATTCCGGGAAAACCCTGTTCTTCAGTACCCAAGGTATCAAAGCCGAAGTGCCTGCAACCGCTGCCATAGGGGTAAGTCTCTGTTCTATCATAGGAAAGAGTTTCTTAGCGTGGATCCAGCACTGGTTTGGCAAAAAGGCTAACTCTTCTATGCTTCGAGCCAATGGGAAAAACATGGCCGCAGATGTGGTACTCTCCCTAGGGGTCCTCCTTGGGATTGGCCTTTCCCGCCTCCTGGGTATGGGATTTATTGATTCTTTGACCGCCATACTGGTGGGCTTTTGGATTATTAAATCGGCTATAGCAATCTTTATTGAAACCAATTTGGAACTTATGGACGGAGGTTCTGGGAGAGAATCCTATCAGGCTGTTTTTGAGGCGGTTCATTCGGTAAAGGGTGCGGGAAATCCCCACCGGACCAGGATGCGGCGTATCGCAGGGCACTGGGATATTGATATTGACATTGAGGTTGATCCGAAGCTGACGGTCCGGGAAGCCCATAAGATCGCATCCCATGTGGAAAAGGCCATCAAGGAACGGGTGGAAAGGGTCTATGATATCGTGGTTCATGTGGAGCCTATTGGAGACAGCAAAAGAAATACCCTTGAAGGGTATGGTCTTCGCGAACAGGAATTATAGTCCCGTATCGGATACAGACTGAGAGCTTCGTTTATAACAACTAAAACCTTGAGAGTCCTTTCAGCATCGTAAACTCATACCTTCGGTGGAGCTACGGGATCAAAACAGGGGCGGTAGTATCGCCCCTGGGAGAGTCGGTTTCTATGGCAGGGCCTGTACTTTCTCTTTTAAGTCACTGGTCCAGTTTGCCTTGTCGGTAGTCTCATAGCGGGTAACTGCGGTGGCGGGAACGTAAATTGTCGAGAGGAGTTTCACATTTTTAAATACCCCTGTTCCTTCTAATGCCGGCAGTATAGGCCCTAAGGTAATGGATCGCAGCTCAGTACAACCTGAGAAGGCATTGACTTCAATAGTAATGACCGTATCCGGCAGGGTAAGCGAGACCAGGTACACCTTGGTAGGAGTAGTATCGCTTGTAATACTGCTGTGCGCTACCCATCTTGAACATATAAACCTCCGGTTCAATATAGAAAGGCATGAGATCCTGAGATTACTTTAATTATGAGGGGATTTTTTATTTTTTTGTGTTTTCCAATTTTTATTTTTGAATTTGATCTTTTTGAGGATAGGTTTATACCAATAGACAGATATGGTTTTATTCTAAATGTTATAAAATCATAGGACCATGGTGTACCAAAATCCATGTAAATTGAATCTGCCAAATCATATTGTATACCAATATCCCAGCCCATGCCAAAACTATAGCGTGACTGATAACCGATCACTGTAGCTATCCCAGGACTATGACTCCGTTGGAGATAAATATTCGGCCAAGGTGGTGAACAACTGTTCTATGTCTATCGGCTTGGCAATATGCCCGTTCATGCCTGCGGCAAGACAATCATGGACATCTTCCTTAAATGCGTTCGCGGTCATGGCGATAATCGGACAGGACGCCGCGTTTGCCTTCTTCAAGGAGCGTATCACACGCGTTGCATCAAACCCGTCCATACCCGGCATCTGTATATCCATAAGCACGATATTATAGTCATGTTCCCTGAACCGCTCTACTGCCCGCATCCCATTTTCGGCGTACTCTATCGTGATCCCCGTATCTTCCAAAATGCCAATAACAACTTCACGGTTTACTTCCACGTCCTCCACCAGTAGCAGCGTCCTATCGCTCCAGTCGTAAGCAGGTATCCCGCTCTCATCCCTTCCCGCGCTCCTTTGATCATACCCCATTGAGGTGATAATCGTGTTGTAAAGTGTGGACGGCAGTATCGGCTTGGGCAAAAAGCGAGTAACTCCTATGGAAGCGAGCGCGGAACTGACTTCGTTCTGACTCGCCGAAGAAATCATTATGATAATAGGATTACCGCATATACTGCGTTTTATCTCCCGGGCGGTCTCGCAGCCGTCCATACCCGGCATCTTCCAGTCCAGAAACACCAAGTCGTAGGGACGCCCCTCCTGTTCGCGAACTTTCGCCCTGTCTACTGCTTCAACACCGCTTTCGGCTCTATCACAGGCAAGCGAAAAACTCTCCAGTATACTCTCGAAATAGTCAAGCGTTTCCACATCATCATCCACAACCAGAATACGCAGATCCCGGCACAGCCCCTTCGGCAGCTTGTCGGTGCGGCATACCTTGCCCCACTGTATGATAATCTCAAACACGAACCTCGACCCGCCGCCGGGGTTATCCTCTATCCAAATGTCCCCGCCCATGAGGTTGACTATGCTCTTGCTTATGGAAAGCCCAAGTCCTGTACCGCCGTATTTGCGGGTGGTATTATTTTCCGCCTGTTCAAACAAGTGGAACAGCCGCGGCTTCTGCTCATGGGTTATGCCGATGCCGGTGTCAACCACTTCGATATGCAACCGCGCCGTGTCAGCGTCTATGGGCATCTGGCGCACCAAGAGGGATATTTTACCGCAATCGGGGGTAAACTTAACCGCATTGGTGAGCAGGTTTATCAACACCTGGGAGAGGCGTAATTCATCGCTTATCACCGTGCGGGTAAATACATTTTCTATGTTCACATGAAAATCTTGTCCCTTTTCATCCATTTTTACCTGAACGACATTGACGACGTGCTGTATCATATCTTCAAACTGGAAGGCTTCTCTGAGTATTTCAAGTTTATTCGCCTCAATTTTGCTCATATCCAGGACGTCGTTGATAATACCTAAAAGCTGGCGTGAAGAGTTTTCGATTTGCTTTATGCAGTACTGAACGCGCTTCATATCCGATGCTTTTTGGGCAAGGGTAGTCATACCGATGATGGCGTTCATGGGCGTGCGTATTTCGTGGCTCATGCGGGAGAGGAAATCGGTTTTAGCCCGTGTGCCGGCGATAGCCGCCCGGTTGGCTTCGAGTAAGTCTTCAGTCATGGACGCGCGAAGTATGGCGGAGGCGATGAGTATGGCTGCGGATTGGAGGAGGTCTTCTTCCGCCTTAATAAAGGGTCTGTCCTCGTTAAAACGCGAAAGTCCGACCGCCCCCCAGAACGTGTTTTTGATAAAGAGCGGAATAATGAGGGCTGCTTTCACATCGGTTACGCAGCGCGGAACAGCATCCGGGTCCTTATAAATTTCCCTTGTGTGGATGTTGAGTATGTTCCCTTTGGCAAGGGTGTCGCGCCACGACGGAATAAGAATGTCGTAGGGTATGTCGACCGGTGGATCGGGCGTTTCCATGGTCGTCCAATAAACGATACTCGAACAGCAGGTTACGCCGTCTACCTCTCGGTTTCTCAGTATATAGGCGATGTCCGCATTCGCGCCCATGCCGAGTTCGGTAATCGTATCCTGTAGAACAGCGGAAATATCCTTATCAGAGGACATGAGTATGACCGACATTTTGTTGAGGGTGCTCAACAGCCGATCGCGCTCGGTAAGAGCGCTGATCATTTCATGGTGTTTACGCAGATCTACGAAGTAAATCATAATGGCGAAGCTATCCATGTAGTTTACTTTCTTCATTACAACACTGATAGGGCAAGGCTTGTTGTTTAAGATAAGCGTCGTTTCAAACTCATGGGACCCGTCACGAACCGCGGATGCGAGCCGATCCGAGAGCGGTACGGTCGGGGTACCGTCCGGTTGGCGTTCAGCGAGCGCCGTCTCCATAAGCGATACGAAATCGCGTCTGAAATCCTCTACACTCGTAAATCCGAAGAATGTAAGCGTGGTAGGGTTGCAGTCAAGCACGTGAAAGGTGCTGTCAAACATGATACACTTGTACGGACTGTTCTTGAACATGGATCTGCGGGTTTCTTCTGCCCGCTCAATATCCGCCATAAGCCGCTCGCGGTGGCTGATAGTTTCCTCAAGCGCGGCGCGTAGCGCTGATTCAGCGCGGACCTTTTGGTCAATATCGCGCGTACTGCCTATGAGTTTTGTCGGTTTGCCAAAATCATCCCGTTCTACGATTGTCGCGTGCAGTATGACCCACATGTACTGTTTGTCAAGACCCATCATACGGAGAACATACTCAAAACCGCCTTCATTTCTTTTAAGGTATTTGGTCATATTTTGCCAATACGGAATGACGTCGTCAGGATGTATAAGTTGCAGGAAATCCTCACTCGTTTTCCCTTCAAGCGGATTCGGCTTATCACTATTCGTTAAACTGTACCATTGCCGAAAGGTTAGGTGGTTCGTTACTATGTCCCACTCCCAGCTTACAAGTCCCGTCATATCCTCAATCGAGATATGGTAGCGGCATTCGTCCTCAAGGCGTTTTTCGCGCATCTTTGCCGCGGTGTTATCGCGCATCATCCCCGTTAATCCTGTTGGGCGCCCGCTTGGGTCCCGTTCCGTGATGCTGACTGTTTCGCGTACCTGCGCCCACGACCCGTTTGAGCGTTTCATGCGGAAATCAATATAGGGAGCGCTCTGAGTCTCGCCGCGCAGGAGTATATCGAATTCGGACTTGACATACGCCGCGTCGTCAGGATGGATACGTTCAAGCCGGAATCCTATGTGTGGATCAAAAACACCGGCCGGCATACCCACAATGGCAAGCCATTCATCGCTGTAATAGGCGATGTCTTCATTGATACACCAATCCCACAGACCGGTACCGGATGCGGCAAGTATTATCCGCAGCCTATCCGCGTCAATGGGTGTATCTATGGGTTTATTAGGCATCTGAGAATCCTTTCTTGATATGCGCAATTATGCTTAATCGATTCATTTCCCTTTGGTTTTCGGATCATCGATTTTGGACAGGGCCAATTATACTATACATGAGGAGTAAAGGCTACACCTTTTAGAATGGACTTGTTCGATAACCCGGTTGGTTATCGAACAAGTCTTGCAAAATGCTCCGCATTTTGCTGTTTTTTATCGGAATTTGTTCAAAAACTGAAGTTTTTGAACAACTCTAATATAA
>JAIRLU010000257.1 GCA_031259215.1 Treponema sp.
GGTTCCATCGAATTCACGGTAGGTAGGACGGCGTATCGCAGGTTTATTGGACTTGTTCGAGAACCCGGTTGATTCTCGAACAAGTCTCCAAAAAACGTGGATTTCTTAATAAAATCCACTTTTTTTATCGTTTTTTAAGCGGAAGTTGTTCGGAAACTGAGGTTTCCGAACAACTCTATTAAGCCGGTACAAGCCGACTTCCTGCCGCAGGCATGATTTCATACAGGACTGGGTGGAACCCGAAGATCCGTTCATAATCATCAAGCCGCCGCCGGTATTCTTCAATCGCCTCTTCTTTGATGATGGTATAGGTGCAGCCCCCAAAACCCTGGCCAGTCATCCGAGAGCCAAGGACACCTTCTATTTCCTGAGCCCGTTTCACCAGCCAATCAATCTCTGGACAGGACACCTCATACAAATCCCGAAGGCTTTCGTGAGAATGGAGTATCACCTTGGAAAGGGCCGGGAAATCTATCTTATTAAGGGCTTCTTCAGCATCATACACCCGTCTGAGTTCCTGGACAATATGCATACTACGCCGCCGGATTTCTTCAGGAAGATCCCCCATGAATTCAATCAGATCTGCCGTAACAAAATCCCGCAAACTGTTCCCTTCTTTTTTCTGAGCGAGCAATGCAAGGCCTTTCTTTATATCCTGATGGCGCTCTTCAAGTTCATCTTCCACCCCCATGCGGGGTACCCGAGAATCCATGATGAGGATCTTATACGCAGAAATGCTCGATTTTATCCGGCTTACCTCCAAGGTGGTTTCATCTACGATGAGAAACTCATCCTGCTGTGCAGCCAGGGCAATGACATAATCAATAGGATTGGTATGCTCCTCAAAAAACAACTCATGGGACAGGATAAGCTGGTCTAACAGGTCGTCATCGCTGATGTCTACCTTAAAAAACCCCCGGAGGGCCACAGCCGCGGCTACTTCTATGGCCGATGAAGAAGCAAGTCCAATGTGCTGAGGAATATCCCCGCACAGGGTAAAATTAAGTCCCTTTGCAGGATACCCCATACTTGCAAATATATAGATCCCCACCTTGATATAATTAGCCCACCGATCTTCCCGTTTATATTTAAGATTAACCAGGGTGGTTCGTTTCCGTTCCCCTAGGTCAGCAGCATAGAAACGAAGGGAACTATCCTTCCGAGGGCTCACCGCAACACGGATATACCGATCAATTGCTGAAGAGAGAAATAACCCGGCCTTTGGCTCACCATGCTCACCCAGATAATGAACCCTGCCGGGCGCTTCGGCAATGACAAGAGGTTCGGATCGGTCGGCGTCTATCTCGTATTCTTTACGATGGATGTGACCGATGTCCAACATGTATTAAAACCCTCACCCAATTTTTTATCTCTTTCTCTCAATTCTATCAAACTACACAGGTTATCTACCAACAAACAAAGACATACTTTCAATCCTTTTGAGCATGATCTTCTTTGAAAAGAGGATATTCTGTAAACTCCCTCTCATTAAAACCCTTATTATTATAATACTAGGAAAACTTGGTATTGTTCAACCAAAATTATAAAAATTATCGCTCATTTAACGGGAATGTGTACCAAATCTACATACCTTTATAAATACCTGTGTATATAAACCATAGAGGGGGCCTATAGTTACAAAGGAAGCTCCTAAAGACTCAGGGATCAATCTTTTCGTAAGGAATGTTCCTTACCGGTGAAACTGCCTCGAAAATCAATCCGGCGCCTTCAAGGAATCGGCCAAGGTGATATGCCCCAGTTTTTTCAGCATGAGCAGATCCACCCCTCCGGAAAAGACCAGCGTCAAAGCCGCAGAAAACCCAAAACTGAGCGGTGCGATACGTCTGCCGAACATGAGATCCGCATTTTCTGCGACTCCAATGATAAACCTATGGAGGGGTATACCCAGCAAAAGGCCCACTCCCGCGCCAATAATACTGAGTAGGGTTATTTCCCGGAATATATACGCCGCAGCTTCGGCTTGGCGGAAACCCAAAACCCGGAGGGTGGCGATCTCCCTGGTTCGCTCGGTAATGTTAATGTTGGTGAGGTTGTAGAGTACAATCATGGCAAGCCCTCCGGCAGCGAAGATGAGCACCAGCACCACAAACCCGATGCTGTCCAGCAGCGTGGTGTAAGAGGCCTGGACCTGAGGGATAAACTCCACACTGCTTACCTCCTTATGAGAGAGGAGATCCGCCATAAGTTCATCCTGCAGGGCCCCCGCGGGGTCTGTATAGGCAAAGAGGGTCTGGTATACGAGGGTCCCCCCAAATTCCTGGGTATATACCGTAGGACCCAGATAGACCGTAGCACCCACGTAGTTTTCGGTAATCCCCGAAAGCGTGAAGGATCCTCGCCGGCCTGCGGCGTTTTCCAATACCACCTTATCCCCTAGTTTAAGCCCCCAGGTTTCCGCTATTTTTTCGGTGAGGACCACCGAGGTAGCAGAAAAGGGAAGGGATCCCCGGGTTTTTCGGTCCCGCAGGGTGATATACTCCCCTAGCGCTTCGGGGTTTTGGGGAACCACCAGGGAGATGCTGGATCCTTTGGTATCGGTACCAGGGGAAAGCACCGCGGCTTCACTGTGGATAGGGAGCCGCCTCCTTAAGGGGATCCCAGGCGGAAGCTCAGGAAAGGCCCCCTCCTGCAAGGAAAAATCAAGCTGTACATCGTATCGAAGGATTTCCTCAAACTGGGTCCGGGCAATATCGATCATAGAATCCCGAAGCCCAAAGGCCGCTACCATGAGGGCCGTACAACCTGCAATCCCGGTAACGGTCATAAAAAAATGCTTCTTCTGCCGGATCAGGTTTCGGGCAGTAACCTTATGGGTAAACCTCATACGAGTCCAGAGCCAGGGCAGGTATTCAAGAAAGATCCGTTTCCCGCATTGAGGGGGCCGAGGAAGCAGGAGGGAAGCGGGCTTTTCCCAGAGGGTGTGATACGCGGCATAAACCGTAGCCCCCAGGGTACAGCTTAAGACCAGAGCGCAGGCGATAAGGCCAAAGAACCAGTTAAATTCGGTTACCAAGGGAGGCAGATGATACCGGGTGGCAAAGGCACGGTAAATAATGATAGGCAATCCCTGAAAACCGGATACCATCCCCACGAGGCAGCCCAAAACCCCGGTTAAACCGCCGTATACCAGGTACTTGTACAGGATGACCCGTTTTTTATACCCCAGGGCCTTTAAGGTTCCAATGGGAATCCGATCTTCCTCAACCATGCGGGTCATGGTGGTAAGGGCTACCAAAACCGCGATAAGGAGAAAAAACAGGGGGAAGACTTTGGCCACATCGGCGATTTTTTCCGCATTGATCTGGTAGTTTATACACCCCATATTGGTATTCCGGTCCAATACGTACCAGCGAGGGGTTTCGATGCTTAGTTCCTCCATCTGTTTCCGGGCCTCCACAAGGGCTGCTGCTCCGGCTTGCAGGGCTTGGCGAGCTTCCCGCTCCTGAGCCTTATACGCGGCTTCCCCGGCTGCAAGCGCTGCCTGAGCTTCGGTCAGTTTACGCCGGGCCTCGGCGATTTCTTGTTCCCCAGCGATAAGTTCTGCCTGAGCTTGGGAAAATTCCCGTGCGGCTTGGCTTTTACCTGCTTCCAGCAGCGTCCTCGCCTTACGCAGTTCTGCTTCTTCCACCCTAAGCCGGCTTACACCGGTTTCAAGAGCCGCACGGCCTGCATCGTATTCAGCCACTCCCCGGCGGGCTTTGGGAAAGAGCATCTTGAAAAAGGAAGCCCTGGTCTTCTCTACCTCCACCTGAACCGCATCAAGCTGAGCCTTGCTTACCTGGAGGGTCTGCTGTGCTTCGACCAAAGCCACTGCTCCCCGGTTGAGCATCTCTTCAGTATCCTGCATTTCCCTGGCGACCCGGCGCTGGTTTGCGGCGAAGGCGGCCCTACCCTGAGCCAAGCGGGTTTCTGCAGCGGCCAGTTCCTCTTCCCCTGCGGCCAGTTCCGTAGCCCCTTGGTCCAGTTCTTTACGGGCCGCGGCAAGTTTCTGTTCCGCGGTGATTCTTCCGTGCTCGTATTCGGTTTCTGCGTGAGCCAGTTGTCCCTGGGCCTGGATGCTTGCTTCAGTAAGGATTACTTCTCGGCGAATCTCAGAACGTTCCCTGCCCAGGGCTTCAATGGTACTTTTGGACTGGTCCACCAGGGTTTGATAAGGAGGGGTAAAAGCTCTGAGGGGCCGAGCGTCTTTCAGAGTGATATAACAATCCGTATAAGCCGGGAGCGCGTAAACGCTTTCCCGGATGTACATGACCATACCGAGTCGACCGTTACCGATGGCGCTGGGTTCCCGTTCAGTAGAAATATAGAGGGGACTCTTGACAATGCCTGTAACGGTAAAAGTCCTGTTGGTGTATATCTGGTCGAGGCTGGTAAAAGCCGCGTAATCAAGGGACTCATCGGAGATGGAAAGGATGGTACCGATGGGGATGGGGACCAGAAATCCTCCAGGCTCTTGTACCAGACATTCATCTTCCTGTTCCGGCATCCTGCCTGTGAGCAGTTCCACGCGGTTTACGAATTCTCCCTGGTAGAGGGTTTCCAGGGGAAGCCCGTAAATCCGGGTAACCAGTTCTTCTTCCCGGGAGGTCTTAACCAGGGCATCCATAACATAGGCGCCCTGGACCAGGGCCACCTCATCAAGCTGGGCTAGGGCATCCAGGTCAGCGGTACTTATACCCATAGTGGCCTTGATGGAGAGGTCCATCATATTGGTATGGTCGAAGTACCTATCCACCGAGGCCTTCATGTCTGGAGTAGTGGCGAGGAGACCGGAGAGAAAACCCACCCCCAAGGCAACAATGGCAAAAATCGCAAGGAAACGCCCCAGGCTGGACCGGATTTCCCGGATGATGACGGTACCGTAGGTTTTCCCGAAATGGCTTCTCTTCTTAGCCCTCTTTTTTTCTCCAGAGAGAACCGGATCAGCATAGAGGTTTACCATTCGATTTGTTCCACCTCCAGAGGGGCTTCCTGGCGCTCCACCTTGAGGATCTGTCCGTTTTTGATGTGAATAACCCGGTCAGCCATAGGGGAAATGGCTTGATTGTGGGTAATCAGGATAAGGGTTTTGCCGGTTTTCCGGCAACTCTCTTGGAGGAGCTGCAGTATCTGTTTCCCGGTCTGATAATCCAGGGCGCCGGTGGGTTCGTCACACAGGAGGATCTTGGGGTTTTTTGCCAAAGCCCGGGCAATGGCAACCCGCTGTTGTTCTCCGCCGGAAAGCTGGGCAGGGAAATTATGCAGCCGTTTTGAAAGGCCCACTGCATCCAGGATCTCCTTAGGATCATAAGGATCCAGGCATATTTCCGAGGCAAGTTCCACATTTTCCAGGGCAGTCAGGTTCTGAATAAGGTTATAAAACTGAAAGACAAAACCCACCTCGTAACGACGGTAATCGGTGAGCTGCTGCTCGTTCATACGGCTGATGACGTAGGTATCCAAGATAATGGTCCCCTGATCGCAGGAGTCCATTCCTCCCAGCATATTAAGGAGGGTGGTCTTACCCGCGCCGCTGGGACCAACAATGACACAGAATTCGCTTTTTTCAATGCTAAAGCTCATATTATCCGCAGCGATGATCCTCTGTTCACCTTTTTCGGCATTTTTTTTACTTTTTTCTCCAAAATGATAATATTTGCATACCTGTTTAAATTCGATATAAGCCATAATATCCACTCCGTATACCCTGCAGGTACATCCAAAGAACAATTTTACCAGTACCGGGGCCATAGACCTCCTGCATTTTCTTCTCTATACGTAGTCGTCGTGGGCCTAGGGCCCTGTTTTGAATAGGCTGGGGGATCCAAACCCGTACCGCGCCTTAG
>JAIRLU010000252.1 GCA_031259215.1 Treponema sp.
GCATCTATGATGGAAAAGGTTTGAGAAGCTAAGATGGCATCCTGGTAGGGTTCCAAGGCTTCTTCTGTAAAGAAGTTCTTTTGCAACACCGCATCCCCCTCAGGATGGGTAATAAACAAACCTTCCTGGTTAAGGAAGAAGGACTTTTGTCCGGGGACAAAGGCGCTTTTCTGGAGCAGTTCATCCAAGAAATCAATGGAGACATCCCCGGCAACCACCCCCATATCTCGGCCGTCCTCATCAAAGGCGACGAAGGACACCGAGGTGATGAGCTTTTGGGTTACTATATCCACATAAGGATCTGCATAGCCGGCCTGTCCGGGATTTTTCTTGGCGGCAGTAAACCAATTCCGCTGGGTCTTGTTCCAATCCGGCGGGGGAACAAACTCGGTATCAAAAACTACATAGCTTCCCGGTTCATTCCACTCCAGATTATTGGAGCAATACAAGAGCACGACATCGGTTTGAGTAGCGAGAAGCTGCTGAAAGAACCGCCGAATCGTCGCTTGATCCACCTGCTGTTGGGCCATCAAGGGGGCTACCCCAATAGCCGTATGCTGGACCAGACCGGTCCATTCTTGGAATTTAGCCATAACCCGATCCCGCAAATGGTTCAGGTTTTCCCGGGTATTGGTTTCAATGTGATTATATGACAGGGAACGGAAGGTTATAAAGAACACTGCCGATACCGACACCGTAATACCCACGATGACCGCTAAACAGATCACCGTAAACAAAGCAGGAAACGAAGCTCTCCTTCTATGCATGACTCCTCCTTGACGATAGATCCACCTAAGGCATCCCGAATCGCTTACACCCGACGCTCAATACGCAACAGCTATACCTCATGTTCGTTCCACCTGCTGAATTGCTATCGATAAGACAAAAGATTCATGTCCAAAGATAGTAAAGGGTATACATAACAACCGGCTTCGGCGGATAGGCCATTTGACCGTATGTTCTATACCCAAAATAATAGTCGGTAGGGATATAATCAAGTTGAACGTGTTTTCCAGTCGCTGCTTGACTCTTCCCGCGATGATATTGAGTATTTCCCCGAGAGCGTCCATGACATCCTCGTCTAAGGTAGTATGAACAGCACCGGTCAGAATACCCGTAAGCTGCAGGGCCAGAGCCTGTTTCATAGAGATGGCTACCACCCCCTGAGCCTGGCCGCTTAAACTTATCAATGCGGAAATATCCCACCTATCCGGCACCTCTCTATCTGAGAAATAATGAGCGGTTGCGGTAATCTCGGTTCCCACAAAATTCTTAAACACATAGGTACACACCTCAATACAAGGTCGTATATACTGTTCCATGCTTTTCCTTGTTCATACATACCTCTTGATTAGGGGTCCCCTGAGGCCCCTCCCTACGACTTCTATGATGCACGGACTGATCCCATTTAAGAAATAATTTTAAATATTTTTTCTCTTAAATATTTTTCGCTTAAAGGCTTGACGATGTAATCGGTAGCCCCGTATTTAAGGGCT
Source organism: Treponema sp. (assembly GCA_031259215.1). GTDB lineage: Bacteria > Spirochaetota > Spirochaetia > Treponematales > Breznakiellaceae > JAIRLU01. The sequence goes on from JAIRLU010000252.1 coordinate 1,497, forward strand.
TCAATAACATTATATTTAGCGCCCTCGCTGGTAACCATAATGATCGGCAAGTCCTTGTACTTATCCATGGCCCGGACTCGTTTGAGGAACTCAATTCCCGACATTTCAGGCATGTTCCAATCCAGGAGTACCAAATTAATCGGCTGACTTTGCAACCGCATCAACGCTTCCTTACCATTACCGGCTTCGACGTATTGGCATGGAACCTTCAAAAGACTAAAGCAATTTTTGACGATATTTCTCATGAGTCGTGAATCATCCACGATTAAGATAGTCATATCTGTTCCTCCCAAGTAAAACTACGATACTTCCGTATAGTACAATTTTTAACTTTAAAATGCTTCTTATATTATAAGCCAAAAACTAAAATGTATAGACTTTTTTAAAAAAAACTTGGTTCTGAAAAAGATTTTGGAAAACCCAGCCACAGGACAGGTTTTTGCTAGTAATCTTACTATATGAGGGTACCTGCAGCAAGGTCCACCCGCATCGGACTCAGGCCAGGGCGTAGGCGTTTGGTAGGATGCAGGCGGTTTTTTGCTCTATCCTGTATATCATTGAGCAACATACACGGTGGAAGCGAGGATCGAAAAAACTACAAAACCCAGTGCGGAGACGGCGAGAGCTCGGATATTAAAAAAGCCGAGACTGAAAAAAGGGGGATATATATGAGGAGATTTTTGATGTAATGGTGGAAGCGCAGGAGTCCGGCGTAATCCTTAAGGGTACTCACCACGGTCCTCCCTAGGCAGGAGGTAGACCTAATGGGGGGGGGTATCAAACTACAAACAGCCCTGTCCATCATCACCCAACCTATATATAAAAAAGTATACGTTTGTGTGCCCTTCGAGGTTTCACAAGCTGAACCCCGAAGATTCTTTTATAGAGCAAGCAGGGGATACGTCACGAGGGTAAAGGGCAGGTCATCGGCGTTTACTCTGAGAACAAGGCCTCACACAGGAAATCCGAATCCAGGGCGGCGTGCATCATGCGCCGTTTGGCCCTGATCCCCGTTTCTTTTCCATCTTCATGTTCCTCAGCCGGTGTAATCCCATCTTCCGTAGCATACTCACATTGAGGGATCCATTCCCCGTCCTCACCCGGCACTCCTCTTCCCGAAACACTATGTCCAGCATCCAATGCAACGGGTTTTCTATCGACCAGTGCCCCCGGATGTATTTCACGAATGCATCTGCTGAAAAATATCCGCTGGAGCTATAATACCGGTCGGTTTGTACCCTCTCGTTCCCCCTTTTCCTCCGAAACCTCCGATATGGCACAACGGTCTTTACATCCTGCCATCCTTCCCGGTTCTCTAGCCATTCACGTCCCCTTACCGTCCTGATTTCCCGCCACTCAAGGCGTCCGTATCCCCTGCGGCAATTCCAGAAACCTTTTGAAGAAATCCTGCTTCAGTCTCCCGAATTCTTCCAGCTCCTGGTAATCGTCATAGCCGCACAGGACCGCCGTAAAGGCTATGACGATACTGTCTATGAGTTTGTGCCGGATATTCCTGTATGCCCTTCGTCACGGATCGTTTATCGGTTCCAGATGATCTCTCACCCGGGCAAGGTCATGTATGCTTATGTTTCCCATCATTCCCCTCCAAGAAATGATGACGGCTTATTGGACTTGTTCGATAACCCGGTTGGTTATCGAACAAGTCTTGCAAAATGCTCCGCATTTTGCTGTTTTTTAAGCGGAAGTTGTTCAGAAACTGAGGTTTCTGAACA
>JAIRLU010000253.1 GCA_031259215.1 Treponema sp.
AGCCCTGATGTCCGCAATGGCTTGTGCCACCCCCTTCTTTACGCTGTTCAGCAGGGAACGTTCTTCCACCCACCCGGAATAGGGGCTGGTTCCGGTTAAGGTCTTGCAAAATTGCCCGAAAGCCGAGGCACCGCAGTGCGCCACCGGGTCAAAGGCAACGTCTCCGGGCTTCACCGCCTTACGGTCAAAGCGGGTTTGTACCGGCACCTGGGACCGCAGGGAAGTCCCCGCCGCACGGGTCGTGCGTATCCCCCGTAGCTCCAGCGCCTTCCGCGCAGGGGCAAGCAACCGGTCTATCTGAGCGCCGCTGACCGGTACCAGCAGGACCTTCCTTGCATCGCTGATACCGTAGTCAGGCCCTCTGGACGCGGTAAGCAAGGCTATTATGCCCCGCAGCAAGGGAGACAGCACTTTGCCCCAGGGCCGCCCGTGATCCTCCCAGATGCGCGTCAATAGGGCTACAAATGCCTTGTCCTGATACCGTGGCGGTTTTCCTCTGCTCCCGCTTTTTCCGGGAAAGCCGGGTTTCCAACTCAACCGTTTCCCCCTCAATCCAGACCATCTGCTTCTTCCCCTAGCTTGCCGGCACATGGACAAGATGATCCCGGTTCACTCCGGTCGTCCCTGCCACCTCGTCAAGGATCTTCCCCTTGTCTTTCTTCCCCGCCTGCTGATAGCGCCGGTAATGCGCCTCAAATATTTCCCGTCTGGCTTTCATCCCTAACCTCATTTGCTCCACCCTCCCGTAGAACCAGTATAGTTTTGGCTCGGTTTTTACTTTTGAGGCATCCATCCTTTCGGCTAGATTTTGTTTTGAGGCATCACGCACGTCTATTCAATTTCCCTTTCAAGCGCCACTCGGGCAGCCTGGCGCAGCCTGTTTAAATCCAGTCTGCGGTTTACTTCAGCAAAAGAAGGCCCTGTATCCATCCAGTGTGTGTAATACGTAACCCTACGCTTGCTGCCGTCGATGAGCACCACCGCGAGCATACACTTGTCCGGCGAATTAGAAGCAGTTCTCATTTCATTGTGGGTTACGGTTAGGTCTTTCGCCCCGGCCCAGCGGCCTTTGACCTCAATAAACCGCAAGGATCTCCCTGCGGTTTTAGACTCAATATCATACCCAAGATTGTCGCGGCTTACATCCACAGGAGTATGATTACATTCCCTTTCAATGGCCATGACCGTTTCCATGGCGATACGCTCTATTTCGTTCCGGCCCTCCACGGTAGTTTCCCGGCGGTCCTGTCCTTTTAAAGGCATTTGTATCATTGAACGAGGGACAATCCAGGCGCCGCCCAATACTAAAGGCGGCCTTGATACAATGTTCCGTTCAAGGGTGAGTTCTTTCAGCCGCTGCTTTTGACGGAATTCAAGATCCTTCACCCGTTCCTGAAAACGCTCCGCATTAAGCCGGGCATTTGGTTTGCCTTGGGCTATCTGGTCTTGCATTATCCCGGCCTGCGTATCCCAGTAGACTATCTCGGCATTCAGGCGGTTTTTTACTTCCTGTTCAACCTTGTCCACATACTCAATACGCCGGTCCCGAATTTCCCGTAAATGAGCGGGTATGAGGGTTGTAACCGCATAATCCCGGGCAAGGTTTTCCGGTGTATGGTCCCACCAGGCCTTTTCTTTAAGAAGCCTTTGGATAAGGGGCTTTTCTTCTTCCGTAGGAACGGTGTAATCCAAATACGGTGCAAGACCCCCAGACCGGACGGTTCCGTCCTGGTAGATCTCGATAAAATGAATACGATGGGAAGCCCTTACCGGACAGCCCCTGCGGTTGCGCCTCCCGTCTTCAAGAATATCTTCGACATAGAACAATAGTCTGTCCTGCTTGCCGGAACCGGTGTCATCAATAAAAACCGTCCCCCGGTTAAGGAGGTTCCTGCTTTTGTCTAACACTGCATCAATAAGGGCGCTTAACAGGGGGTGGCCGGGGCATAGCAACACCGCGTCGTTAATCGGGCCCTCTCCATGGATATACTGTTTTTCAAAGGTAATCGCCTCGTAACGTTTGGAGATGGAGTAGGGAACACCGGTAGATGAACGGCTTTCACGGAGTATGCGGGGAACATGGGGAATAGTATACCGATGGTCCGCCCGTTTGCGTATCTGACCTTCGAGCCCTTCAAACGCGCCGATAAAAAAGCTTTCGATAAAATGCGGCTGGAGACGGCGGGCTTCTATGCGCTCCATAGCCTCACGGATTTGGTGGACCTGTTCTATGCCAAGGGTTTGTCCCGCAAGGGATCCCTCCGCAAGGAGGCGTTCCAGTTCTTTCCGATCCAGGGCGCCGTCGATGGTCTGTTCAAGGCGGGCGCGGACTTCGGGTTTGTAGCCATAACGTATGGCTTCGATAAGCAAGTCCCGCAGGGGCTTATCTCCAAAATTGACTTTGCCTAACACATCGAAAACCTTACCCCCCAGGGCTTTTCTTTCCCGATCCAGTTTTTCAAACAGCCGGGTAAAGACTTCACCCTCTCGTGTTTCTTGGGCTACCAGATTCCAGAGATTGCAGACAAAACGCTGACCTATACGGTGTATACGGCCAAAACGCTGCTCCAGGCGGTTAGGATTCCAGGGAAGGTCATAGTTGATCATAAGGTGGGCGCGTTGCAGGTTAATGCCTTCCCCTGCGGCGTCAGTGGCAACCAAGACCGAAACTGCGGCATCATTTTTGAAGTCTTCCTCTACCTGTTTGCGCTCTTCCCGGCGCATACCGCCCTGAATAGTTACCACCGCATCGTTGTTCCCCAGCATGGTACGGATTTTTCTTGACACGTAATGCAGGGTATCCCGGTGTTCGGTAAAAATGATTATCTTTTCACGGATTCCGCTTTCTCCGTACATAAGGGCATCGTCCTGTAACGTTTTTGAGACCTGTTCCCATTTTTTATCTACCCCTGAATGGAGGACTGTTTTGGCTTCCAGTTCAAGATCCGAAAGGGTGTGGATTTCTATTTCCAGTTCCACGATGGTCTTGGCTGCGGTTGCCTCATCAAGGAACTGCTCCTCCATTTCGTTGATTTCTTCTTCGGGGGCATCTTCGAGATCTTCCAAATCTTCCCCGGTAAAGGAATGTGTAAAAACCGCAGGCTCAAGGTTACGATTCCCTCCGGCGTCCCTCGCGGATTGCAGTTCGATAAGGCGTTTTTCAAGCCGTTCCCGGCGGCGGCGCAGGGATTGATAGATTGCTTCCGGAGAAGACGCAAGCCGGCGCTGCAGAATAGTAAGGGCGAAGCCTACGGCATGGGCGCGTTTAGGATCCAATACCTGCTGGGCTTTATCAAAGCCGGTACGGACATATTCGGTAACCGTATTGTAGAGCTCCATTTCAGGATCGGAAAGGTCATATTTCAGGGTATGGGCTATACGTTCCGGGAATAGGGGCTTTCCTTCAAAGGTAAGGAGTTCTTCTTTAGTGAGGCGCCGCATAAGGTCTTTTACCTCTATCTTCTGCTTACCGCGGTTCTTGCCGATAAACCGGTCGCCATCGAGAAGCCGGAGGAATAACTGGAAGTCATCCTCTTTACCGTTGTGAGGCGTTGCGGTAAGGAGCAGAAAATGCCTTGTCAGACCCGAAAGCACCATACCCAGGTTATACCGCTTGGTCCGCTTTTCTTCGCTGCCAAAGATCGTAGCCGACATCTTGTGGGCCTCATCACAGATAATCAGATCCCATTCAGAGACCTTGAGCTTCTCTTGTATTTCCTCGTTCCGGGAGAGCTTATCCAGCCGGGCGATAAGATAAGGATGTTCGATAAATGGGTTTCCCCGGACAGACGACTCCAGCATAGCTTTTGTGAAGATTTCAAATTCAAGCTGGAACAGGGAAGATAGTTCGTCCTGCCACTGTTCCACCAGGTTTCCCGGCGAAACGATAAGGCAGTGGTTCAGGTCGCCTCTGACCTTTAGCTCCTTGATAAGAAGGCCGGACATAATGGTCTTTCCCGCGCCCGGATCATCGGCCAAAAGAAACCGGAGGGGCTGCCGGGGGAGCATATCGCCGTATACAGCAGTTATCTGGTGGGGTAGGGATTGTATTCTGGAGGTGTGGATTCCCAGATGGGGATCGAAGAGGTGCGCCAGCTTGATACGGTACGCTTCGGAGGCCAGCCTGACTTGGGCGGCATCTGCGTCAAAGAGCCAGGGAAGCTCCTTTGTTTCAAAAGATAGCCCGGCCACGGCTTCGGCATACAGGATCTGCTCGCCCAGGGAGCCGTCGTTTTTGCGGTAAACCAGCTCTACCGCGTCTTTCCCCACGGATCTGGCAGATACTACCTGTACAGATGCCTGGGGAAGCACCCCTTTAAGACGGACAGAAGGCTTTATATCCTGCAAATTCACACGTTGACTCCCTCAATGTTCTTAATAGTGTAGCATAAAAAGGATTGTATGTTAGTTATCTCTGACGGTCCTTGGCAAACATGACAAGAAAACATACTAGTAGGCTGATTAGACTAAAAGTTCGGATATAAACCATGAAGTTTTATCCGGGCATCTTCCGTCGTAAACTGCCACCGGACTATCTTCTGCCTGGTATTCCGGTCAAGCTGC
>JAIRLU010000096.1 GCA_031259215.1 Treponema sp.
GTAAGCGAAGCGCGGCTGAAACGGTACCAAGCCCAGGGGATACCCATAGCGCCCCGTGCGGATGGGAGCGGCGGCGGGAGGCTTCAGGTGAAGACCATTGCCCCTGAAGTAAGGTACAAGACCTATATCAATAAGCGGACCGGGCGGGTTGAACAAGTTCCCGAGGGGGTAGATCCGGCGTTTAACTGGCATGTAGGGAAGGCAAACCGGGGAGGGATGGGGGCACAAGCCTTAGAAGGAGCACGAAACCGGTATGCCAAGACGACAACCGGCCAGACGATTCAAGGGATACTTGACCAGGCCCTCAGCGCTGCCCCTGGGCCCCCATCCCCTTACGAAAAGCCTATTCTCATTACCCGCAAGCAAACGTATGACCGGTTAAGCCTTGACGAAGCGATACACCGGGAGCTAGGATATTTACAGGATGAAACCCGTAAAACCGGCAAGGAATATATGAGTTTAGTGGTGCAAGGGGGTAACCGGCTTTTAGGTACCTGGTCGAGTGGGAAGACAAGTACCAAGATTTTCCTTGCCGATGAGATTCGGCACATCCTTAGAACTCAAGGGAGGGGAACATTGTACTTACTGCACAGTCATCCGAATAATACATTCTTTTCTGCAAACGATTTAGCTATTATGTGTTGCTATGAATCCATAGCGGAAATGAAGGTTATTTTGTCTAACGGGGATGTTTATGTTTTGTCGGTAGGGGAGGGAGAACGATTAAAAACAGGTGAAGAATTGGCAGACCTATTTAAGGTTATGGATGGCTTAAAAGGGCTTACCAATGAAGAGAAGTTACACCGGATTAAAAAACAATATAGATGGAGCTGATAAGGGTGAAGAAAGAGATAGATATTTTTAATGATCCTAGATGTGGACATGACGGTCAGCCTATCTATGAGGCATTCGATAGTGAAGAAGAATATAACGAAGCGATGGCTAAATATGAAGAACAGTTCTGGGCAGACTGGGAAGATATGAACCGATTCGACGAGTTGTATAGAACTAATCCCGAGGCTGCCCGTGCTGCTGCCGAAGCCTCCCGTGCTGCAAGCGAAGTTGCCCCCGAATTCGCCCCTGAGCCGCACTCGTCTTAGGCCTCCCCTTGCCGAAAACCGCAATACCTGAATCCGAGCTTTTTTGAACCCCTGCCCGAGAACTCAGTGCCCCTTTTTATTGTACTATATGCAAACCCTTTACAATCCCCATCCTACTAAATTCCGCCTATTCGCTGGCATGCTTAAATCTATTCTCTGTTTTATTCCATAGATTTCACGGAGTTTTCGTTCCAAAAACCCGCTTATCGGTCTCGAATGTTAGTTCGTAATCTGGGTAATCTCAGACTGAAGCCGTGGACAAAATTACTTAACCGGTTGCCCCTGGGTTCCCCGCTTGGGTGTTACCGAGGGTACTTTCTATTCTCCACTAACCGATCCAATCCGCCCAATTTATGCCGAAACTGTACCCACTCTTCCAGCGCGCCCCCCAGTTCTTTCCGGTCAATACCCCAGTTCCGCTGAAACCGGCTCAAAAGCCAATCCGACAGGGCCATGAAAGCCGTGAAAACCGCTTTTCCTTCAGGAACCAAGGAGGGAAGCAGTTCAGTAAAGGCCCCGCGATTGACGATAAGCTCCCAAAAACGGGCGAAGTTCTTTATCCGGTCCAGGTCGCTCGTGGAAAGAGCCGCGGTTTCAAGGACCTCATAAGGCGGCTCAGGATTAAAGCGGATCCCATACTCGGCATGGCGCCGGGCCAGGGGCGTTCCAGGAAGGCATTTTAAGATCCCCAGTTGAATCTCCGTGGGCCGTACCGCCCACAGGCGATCAAAGCCCTCGGCAAAAGAATCCAGGTCTTCCCCTGGAAGCCCGGCAATCAGGTCCGCATGGACAATGGCCTTGGTCTTTTCCCGGAGGAACGCCAACACCTCCAGTTCCTGTGCGGGATCACTCGGGCGGCCAATGAGGGCCGCAGTTTCCGGATTAAAGGTCTGGATCCCTATTTCCAGGCGCAAAGTTCCCGGAGGAAACCGAGTCAGGAGTTCCCGCAGTTCCACCGGAAACCGGGAGGGGAGCATCTCGAAATGAACCCATAGGGGCGGCTTACCCTGGACAGGAAAGGGTGCGGACCGTTTCAGGTGTTCCAAAAACACTTCCATGATCCGCTTCGCCCGGGGTATATCCAGATTAAAGCTGCGATCCAAAAATTTGAACGCCCTGGCCCCGCGATCCAGGAGTTCTTGTAGTTCTTCACACACCCTATCTAGGGGAAATACCCGCACCTCCCGACTTAACGCACTCTGACAAAAGGCACACGCCCAGGGACAGCCCCGGGAGGACTCCACATAGGTCAGCTTGCGGCACAGGTCTTCTTCGGTATAGAGCCGGTAGGCCGGGACAAGAGCGGACAGCGCTGACGGACGGGCTTCGATACAGTTACCGGAGATCCCCTTAACCGAAGGAAGAGCCGCAATCCCTGCCCTGATGTTACCGGTGATTTCTCCTGGGCTTACCTTAGAAGGGAGGAGGAACCTGCACAGCTCCCGGAAGAGGTTCTCCCCTTCCCCCTGGACGATCCAATCGGCATGGTCCATAAGAGGAGATGGGGCCTTGAGGCAGGTTACTTCAGGACCGCCTAAGATGATAAAGGGTCTTGGGGCAATACCCGCCCGCCAGGCCCTGTCCAGGGCTTCCAGGAGTTCCACTGTGGCCTTATGGTTCCAGATGGAGACCGACAAGCCTAGTATCCGGGGAGCCGCGGCAAGGAGGGGAGCGGTTTTCTCTGCCAAGGGCTGGCGCAGGGCGAATTCCCGCAGTTCCGCCTGATCTTCGTATTCACCCAGATTGGCTTTGAGAAGCCGAAGACCCAAGGACGGATGGATCCACTTGGCATTGATAGTCGCCAGGAGGATAGGGATCATGGCCTTACCTTCAGGATCAATCCGGGGAACGGAACCCTGCTGCGCCGAACAGGTTCAGCGTCCCGGTAGCCCAGTCTTCCATGGATTCTTTGACCAGATCTTCCACCTCCTGCCACGAATTCGCCCGGGGACCGGGAAGGTGCCGGTTGGTTGAATTGGTGAAGACAATGGTCTTACATCCGTGGGCCCGCAGTTGGATGATATTCGACGGGGTGTCGTCAATGTAGACATGGGCCCCTACGGCCCCTTTATCATTCATAAAACAGAGGTCCCAGTAGGGTATATCGTAGGTATCCAGCCAATCTACCGTCTGGGTAATCGACGTTTTGTGGGAATACTTGAGGAAAAGCCGGTGGGTGATAATACGGATCCTGATTCCCCGGTGAGAGAGCTTCCGTAAAACCGCGGGGGCCCCTTCCAGGGGCTTCATGTCCCGGAACAGATTCCGTTGGGTTACGGCAAAGCGGTGCAGCCGCTCATACCCGCCAAATTCGGCAATCCCCCATTCATCCAGGCCGTAACTTACCTCGGCGGTGAGGGCTTCTTCCGGCCTATGCAGCCATTCCGCGGCAATGCTCCGCATAGCCCCGTAAAAATCACCTACTACCCCGTCGAGATCCACTCCCAATATAAACTTGCGCTCATCCACTGCCATATCCTCTGCTTCTAAACGGTCGTTATACGCATCCCCTGATGCGGTTCATGGGTTTCAAGCACCCTCAATCACCTTATATAAAGAAATAAGAAAAAGAAGAACTCCTTTCCAGAGGGTTCCTCTTTTTCAGCGTCCTACTTCACGGTAAGCAATTCGTAGGTTCCATGACCCAGCCGGATCTTCTCGGCGTGGCTGATTTGGCTGCGCCAATCAGTAGTGGGATGAATATCGGTCATGTGATCGTGATGGGTATGTTCCCGTTCTGACAGGATACTGGTATGGATCCCTGGGGCGGCATTCACCGCATCAATGCAGGCTTTATCCAGGGCAACCGGATCAAAACTCGCAAAGATCCCAATATCCGGCACTACCGCGGCGTCATTTTCTCCGTGGCAATCACAGTAGGGGGAAACCTGGTTCACCACATTGATGTGGAAATGAGGCCGCCCTGCCAGCACAGCCTGGGTGTATTCCGCCATCTTACAATTCAGAATTTCACCGCTGGTTCCGCTGTTATTGGCAATGGCATGGTAGTTACAGACCCCCATACACCGACCGCAACCTACACACAGGGCCGGATCGATCCGGGCTTTCTTGTTCTCCCCAAAGAGAATAGCCTGCTGATTACAAAATTTGGTACAGAACCGGCAGCCGATACACACCTGCTGGTCAACTTCGGGTTTGCCTTCGTTGTGCATGAGCATCTTTCCTGCCCGGCTTCCGCTTCCCATACCGATATTCTTGATTGCCCCGCCAAACCCGCTCATTTCATGGCCCTTGAAATGGTTCAGGGAAATAAGGATATCCGCATCCATGATCGCCCGGCCTATGCGCGCGGTTTTACAGTAGACCCCTCCGGGAACCGGAACTTCCAGGTCATCGGTACCTTTAAGCCCGTCGGCGATGATGTTCTGGCAGCCCGTGGACAGGGGAGAATACCCGTTTTCAAAGGCCGCGTCCATGTGTACCAAGGCATTGTTGCGCCGCCCCACATACAGGGTGTTGCAATCCGTGAGGAACGGCAGTCCTCCCAGGGCCTTAATCCGATCCGCCACAGTTTTAGCAAAATTCGGCCGCAGGAAGGATAGATTCCCCGGTTCGCCAAAATGGATTTTAATGGCCACGTATTTTTGCTTGAAAGGTATCCTTTCGATCCCTGCGGTATGGATCAGCCGTTCCAGCTTCACGAGGAGGCTCTCCCCCACTTTACAACGCATGTCGGTAAAATACACCTGAGATGTGTCCATGTTCATACCCTCTCTCTTGTCTACCGTGTGTTTTTGGAATCAATTTCTTAAAATTAATAGCACGGCTCTATAGTAACCGTTACGGTAAAGTGATTAACCTCCAATGTCAAGAGCTTATCAGACAGGATAAGCGCAGTTATGTGCAATTGGGCTTAAATTTATTGCAAAATACAAATCGGGTAAAAATGACACACTGGATAAAAGTTTTTAGATGATTATAATAATAAAACATGGAAAATTTAATTAACAGAATAGAGGATATAAAAGACTCCATCCTTAAATTTGTACCCGCAAAGTATATATCTGTTTGGATCTTATGCGTATGGAACACCAACTGAAGAAAGCGATATTGATATGTATACTGTTATTCCAGATAGTATAAAAAACT
>JAIRLU010000026.1 GCA_031259215.1 Treponema sp.
TGACGTTCTATGGCGGGATTGTAAAACATCAGAGGTCTGCTAAATTTTGCCATTTTATCAAGGGAGTGACATTTTCCCTCGTGATTCTTAGGGGGTGACATTTTCCCTTGTTAATCACACATGCTTCAAAATCTATTGACATACCAGCGGCTTAATGGTATAGTAAATTCACCGGTTATGAAGATCGGTAGTAAATGCTTTAGTATACCCTGTACTTTGAGTTCGATAGCGTAACCACGAAGGTTATAAAGACCCCGAGAAGGCGGTTTTATCACCGGAGTGGTTTTTTTGTAATAAACCCTCCGTATATACCAACATATAAGGAGGGAATCCAGCATTTTTATGGATGCGTTACGAGAAGAAATGCAATCCCGGTGGAATACCGATGGAGTGCATTACGATGACATACCTGCCCACGGTATCCAAGACAAACAGGAAAGACTCCCCTGGACCACATTATTTTCCTCACTTCCCCAAGGAGAGACACAGGTTCTTGATGTGGGCACGGGGACAGGATTTGTGGCCTTGCTTGCGGCAGAACAGGGCTTAGCAGTTACGGGCCTGGACTGGTCGGAAACCATGCTCTCCCAAGCCCGAAAGAAAGCTGCTGCCCGGGGATACAAGGTGCAGTGGGTACAAGGGCTTATGGAGACCATGCCTTTCCAGGATAACACCTTCAGCTTACTCTGTGCCCGGCATATCTTGTGGACCCTTGCAGAGCCGGTGCGGGCTTTTCGTGAATGGCGGCGGGTGTTACAGCCCGGGGGCACCGTCTATGCCGACTATGCTCCGCGCACCAAAGACCGGTATATGGGCCATCATTATAGCGAAGAAACCGAAAGGGAACTCCCCTTGAACCAGGGGGTCTCCGCTGAGGCGGTGATGGCATTGTTCCGCGAAGCAGGATTCAGGGATGTGTCTTTGGCGTCCCAGGAACAGGAGGCTCGTCATGGGGATCCGGTGCATCCCCAAAGGGTCTTCCTGTTCACCTGTGTAAAATAATTTTTTTGTTAGCTGTTTGTATAAACAGTTCATAACTGGTATGTAAGGAGATTTAAGATGTTTTACAAGATCCTACCAGCCGCGACGCTCGCGGTTTTACTCACCACGGCCCTGACAAGTGCTGCTTACGCTAAAGCCGGTGCAGATACCAAGGCGGCGGCCCCTAAGACGCAGACTGCATCCCAGAGGATTACGGTTCAAGACGATTCCAATCGTACCATAACCCTCACCTTGCCCATCGAACGGGTCGCGCTACTCGATTCCGGCCTGGGAACGGTCCTTTCCGCCCTAGGTGTCCTTGACCGGGTCGTGGGTAACCATCAGGCCCTGCAGAACAAGCTGTTTAGTGCAATTGCCCAGGTACCGATGATTGCTACCTATGCGGAGATCAACTATGAGGCCTTGGCTGAAACTACGCCCCAGCTTGTTCTTTCCGCCACCAGTCACCACGGGTATGTAAGTGAAAGCGATCATCTGGACGAATTCGGCATTCAATTCGTCGCCCTGGATCTGCGGACCCCCAGCCGTATGCGTAATGACGTCAAAATTCTGGGGCAGATCTTCCAACGAGAGGCCCAGGCCCAGAAGATCATTGATTTTTACGATACATACCAGGGTCTTATTGATAAACGGCTTGCAGCGGTTCCTGAAAGGGAGCGCCCCACCGTATACCTGGAGATGCACGCCGGGGCTTTTCACACCGGGAGTCCCCAGTCTCAGTTTTATCAGCAGGTTGAGCTCGCCGGAGGTATCAACATTGCCCGGGAGCTGGAAGATAACGTCCTTGCGGATGATACTGAAGTCAGTGCAGAATGGGTCATCGAAAAGAACCCAGATTACATTGTCCGGGAAGTTTCTGCCCTCGGGTTTACTACCCAAGATATAAGTCCCATCAAGGCTATGTATGATGAGATTAAGGCCCGTCCCGGTTTTGGAAATATCACCGCGGTTCAAAAGGGACATATCTTCCTGATTGGCAATGATATTCATTCCCGACCTGGGTATATCGTGGGGGTATGCTACTTGGCAAAAGTGTTTTACCCTGACCTCTTCCAGGACCTGGACCCTCAAGCAGTACATCGGGAATGGTTCGCCATTGCCCATCCCGGTTCTGCCCTCGCAGGGGTGTGGACCTACTCGGAGTAGAAGCAGGGACCCCTCCGGAAGCACTTGCAGGGGCGGGAATGCCCCTGAAAACGAAAGAAGGAACCATTGGCTCAATTCATCGCATTAGAAAAAAACCCTGTTTCTGAGGGGGCCCGCTCCCAGTTGGGGCGGCTCTATATTACTCATACCCGGCGGAGGCTGCTGCTGATCTTCGGCATGGTGTTGGTTCTTGCTTTGCTGTGCCTTCTCGGTTTGTCTGTAGGGGGTGCATCCTATTCGGTTTCCCAAAGCTGGGAGGCCCTGTTAGCAGGCCCCCCGGCTAAAGACAGGGGAGCCCCCATACGCCATCACATCATCTGGATCTTACGGGTGCCCCGGGTTCTTATGGGGGTGGTCGGGGGAATTGGACTTGCAGTATCAGGGCTTATGATGCAGACCATCCTCCGTAACCCCCTGGCTTCTCCGTATACCCTGGGCATCTCTGCGGCAGCTTCTTTTGGCGCGGCCTTGGGAATCATCTCAAAGCTCAGCCTGGTAGCGATTCTGTTCCCGGTTGCGGTCCGTCAGGATATTATGATCATCAGCAATTCCTTCCTGTTTACGCTTATCTGTACTTTCCTTATTTATTTCCTGTCGAAGCTCAAACGGATAAGTGCAGAGACGATCCTCCTCTTTGGAGTGGCCATGATGTATGTATTTGAAGCGGCGACCTCCTTCATGCAGTACATCGGGAACCCGGAAGAACTGGCTGAATTGGTGTACTGGATGTTCGGCAGTATGTCCAAGGCAAGTTGGATTAAACTGCAGATCACCACCGTATGTGTGGGGCTTTGTGTGCTGCTCTGCTACCGGCAGGCGTGGAATTTCAACTCCCTCATGCTCGGTGATGAATCCGCTCAAAGTATCGGCATCAATGTGGAGGCCCTTCGGATCCTGGGCTTGCTCCTCTCCTGTTTTATGACCGCAGTCATCGTGAGCCTTCTTGGTCCCATCGGGTTTATCGGCCTCGTGGCCCCTCACATTGGCCGGATGCTGGTGGGCGGGGATCATCGTTTCCTGATACCGATTACCTGTCTTGCAGGAGGGATGCTCCTAGTGGTAGCAGACACGATTTCGTGTATCATCCTATCCCCGGCCGTAGTACCGGTGGGAATTATGACCTCCTTTGTGGGAGTCCCCTTGCTCATCTATCTCATTGCGAAAAGGAGAAAAGAATATTGGTAACCCTGCAGGTAGAGGGTATTAGTTTTAGTTACCAGGCCCGGGAAGTGTTCAGCAGGATAAGCCTGGATGCCCGAGGCGGTCAGTTGGTAAGCCTGGTAGGTCCCAATGGGGCGGGTAAGACAACCCTGCTCAAGTGTATCAACCGGTTGCTTCCCTTGAAGGAGGGTACGGTACGGCTCGACGGCTGGGACCTTTCCAAATTGAGCCGTGCTGAACTGGCCAAATGTACGGCCTATGTTCCCCAGGCTGCGGTTTCCTCCTTTCCCATTACGGTTTTTGATACGGTCTTATTAGGCCGCAAGCCTTATCTCAACTGGAAGCCCCAGCAGCAGGACCTGGACCTGGTGATGGATATGATCGAGCGGATGGAGCTTACCAGCCTCGCCATGCGGGATTTAGGATCCCTCTCTGGAGGGGAACGGCAGAAGGTGCTGGTGGCCAAGGCCATGGTTCAAGAACCCCGGCTCCTCTTGTTTGATGAGCCTACGAGTTATCTGGATTTGAAATATCAGCTTAAGATCATGCAGTTCATTAGGGATCTTATTGATGAAAAGCATATCTGTGCCCTGATTACCACCCATGACCTGAATCTGGCGCTGCAATTTTCCGATCGCCTGGTGGTATTAAAGGATGGCATCATTGCTGCTGAAGGAAGCCCGGCTATCCTCAGTGAAGGGCTTATCCTGCAGGTCTATGGGGTTGAAGCCTCTCTGCAACATTACCAGGATCAGCCCTTTATGATTCCCTTGCGGGCAGTGCCTTAAAGAAGGATACCATCCTCGGTGTACTGCTGCTGGATAAAAACAGCGCAAACTTCCAGGAGGCGGAAGCCCCGGATGCTAAGGATCCGGGAAGGAACACTCATTTTCGCGAATTAGTTATAGTAATTCGCGGACTTTTTTCTTTTGGTCGAACTCAGGTTGTTTAAAAGGTCCCCTGTGGTAACCGGCTCAAACGAGAGCAGCCTGAGCTGACAAGAATCGATCTTTAGCGTATAAATAAACTATGAGTATAGAAGTTTTGGTGACTCTATCACGGTATTACGGGTCTAATCCAGAATATGTTGTCGCAGGAGGTGGTAATACCTCCTTCAAAGATGAATCCACCCTGTTCATAAAAAGCTCCGGTATAGCCTTGGCAGAGATCTGCGCCGAGGACTTTGTTCAGATGGATCGGGCAGGCTTGGCTACAATATGGGAACAAGCATACCCTGCAGGCTCTGATGCCCGGGAAGCAGCGGTTTTAGCGGATATGATGGCTGCCCGGAAGCCCGGAGAAACCGCAAAGCGGCCCAGTGTGGAAACTCTGCTCCACGACCTCTTTCCCTTTTCCTATGTGGTTCATACTCATCCGGCCCTGGTAAACGGCCTTACCTGCTCCTGTACAGGCGAACAGGCTGCCCGGAAGCTCTTTGGAGACCAGGCGATTTGGATACCCTCGATAAACCCTGGGTATGTGCTGGCCCTTGCGGTAAAAAAGGCCCTTGCAGTTGCCCCGAAACCCGTGCCCTCGATCATTCTGCTCCAGAACCACGGGGTCTTTGTAGGCGCGGACTCGGCTGAGGGTATCCAGGAGCGTTATCACCATATCATGGACACCCTCAGAGCCTGTATCCAGGGGGAGCCGGATCTTTCTGAGCGGACCGCCTCCTATGGGGCTTCCCCGGAAATTGCCTGCTTGCTCAGGGAACTGGCTGCCAAAACTGCCCCCCAAAGGAACGCGCCCTGGCAGGTATGCTTTGAGCGGAATGCTGCACTCAGCACTTTTATTCGGGATGCTTCGTCCTTTTATCCCGTATCTTCGGCCCTGACGCCGGATCATATTGTCTATGCAGGAAGCGATCCCCTCTTTATCCCGGTTTTCGATACCCCTGCATCTGACGTGGTAAGGGTGATTCAGGAGGCCTGGGAGGGACATCTGGACAAGACCGGAATGATTCCCAAGATCGTCGCGGTTCAGGGGCTTGGGGCCTTCGGTATCGGGACTGGTGAAAAAGCCCCGCACCGAGCCTTGGAACTTTTTACCGATGCCCTCAAAGTGGCGGTTTATGCCCAAGCCTTTGGGGGAGTTTGTTTTATGAGTCCGGACAAGATCCGGTTTATTAACACCTGGGAAGTGGAACAGTACCGTTCCCAGGTTGCCGAAACCCTAGCCCTCCCTATAGAGAAGGGATAGAAAAACAAGGAGGAGGATGCCATGAAATCCTATCCAGATATCGAGGCCTTGGAACAAGCCTACGAATTGGCCAAAAATAGATACGCCCAGGTGGGGATCAATACGGATGAAGCCATTCGGGCTGCAGGGGCTATCCCGATTTCCCTGCAATGCTGGCAGGGAGACGATGTACGGGGTTTTGAAGGCGCCCAGAGTCTTTCAGGAGGAGGGATCCTCGCAACAGGTAACTATCCCGGATGGGCACGGAACGGGGATGAACTGCGGGCCCATGCAGCCCTCGGGTTTTCCTTGATCCCCGGAGCCAAACGGTTTAACCTCCATAGCATCTATAGGGAAGGAAAACCAGGGGAAACAATTGAGCGGGATGCCTTGGAACCGGAGCATTTCCAGACCTGGATGGCTTGGTCAAAAGCTAAAGCCATTCCTTTGGATTTTAATCCCACCTTCTTTGCCCATCCCCTAGCGGAAAAAGCCACCCTTTCCCATGAGGATCCGGAGATTCGGCGCTTTTGGATCCGCCATGCCTTGGCAGCCCGGCGTATTGCTTCGGCATTCGGTGAAAATCAGGGTTCTCCGGCTATAAACAACCTCTGGATCCCTGATGGTTCCAAGGATATGCCTGCAGATCGCCTATCTCCCCGACTCCGGCTGAAGGATGCCCTGGATGAGATCCTGGCCCGTTCCTTCCCGCCGAATACCCTGAGCGATACGCTGGAATGTAAGCTCTTTGGGATTGGCAGCGAAGCCTACGTGGTTGGTTCCCATGAGTTTTATCTGAGTTATGCCGTACAAAAGCAGCTCAAACTCTGCCTTGACATGGGTCATTTCCATCCTACTGAAACGATTGCCGATAAGATTACCGGGATATTGCCTTTTGTGCCGGGGCTGCTCATCCATTTCAGCCGGGGCCTCCGTTGGGATTCGGATCATGTGGCGCTTTTTTCCGATGAAAGTCGGGAGGTATGCCGGGAGATACAGCGCGCTCAGGCCTTTGATCGTATTGGGGTAGCCTTGGATTTCTTTGATGCATCGATCAATCGGATTGCTGCATGGGCCATAGGGGCCCGGAGTATCCGGAAGGCCCTATTGGAAGCCTTCCTGGAACCCACTTCCTTATTGGTAGCCGCGGAGAAAACCGGGAAATACCATGAACGGCTGGCCTTGATGGAAGCCCTAAAAACCTTCCCCTTTGCCGCGGTGTGGGATAAACTCTGCCTGGATGCCAGGGTGCCTGTGGGAACCGATTGGTTAAAACAAGTACCAGGTACCACTTGAAATACTTCTTATTTGCCCCCGAGCGCCGTCTGTTCCTCTGCACCGAATTGGACGTTTGCTACACCCGTTTCTCCAGACTTCCCCGTGCCAGGGATGCATGGCAGTAACAAAAAGTGCCCGGCATAGTACCGGGCGCCATGAAAGCAAAACGTACCTTTGTACCATGTATGGAGGTACTCGAGGGGCCATCTCTGATGCGTACCATTGACAAGATATGATACATCAGGTTATAGTAGTTTTATTACTTAGCGAGTATTTATGGACATCTAAATAAGTGGCATTGATTTTTATAGTTATCATAGAAAAAAGGAACAGGTGGGGATATGGCAGATAGTTTATGTAGATTTACAGGTGCTGATGTAAAATATGCTTTTTTAGATTCGAGAGAGGTGTTATTTTTTGTCTTGGGGGGGGGGGGGGGGGGGGGGGGGGG
>JAIRLU010000154.1 GCA_031259215.1 Treponema sp.
TTGTTTCGCCAACCGCTTTTTTCCCCTCACCATTGACCCCAAGGGCCACCTATACGCTCTTGTGGCAGCTTTTTCCGTCCTGTCGGCGGTTCACCCGAAGCGCGTCCAGATACACGATGGCCTAGGACGTTTCCAATGCCCTGCCACTCCCACAGGTCTTCCAGTACCGCGTCCGTTACCGGGCTTATCAATTCAGGCGACACTTCCACGTGGTACACCTGCTCAAGATGGCTTTGTATATCCCGATTCGTCATCCCGAAGGAGTACATCGAGAGTATCTGGTCGTTGAACAGCGGAACCCGTTTTTGGTATTTCGGAACTATCTGGGGCTCGAAGGTTCCGTTCTGGTCCCGGGGAACCTGGATAACCGTTTCCTGATTTTCGGTGAACACCCTCTTTTCCGTGTACCCCTTCCGGCTGTCCCCGCGGTTGTCTCCGGCAGTAGCATCTTTCTCGTAGCCTACATGTTCGGTCAATTCCGCTTCCAATGCCTTTTGCAGAACTCGCCCGGTCAGTTGTTTGAGCAGTCCCCCCTGGCCGAGCACTTCGTCCTGGGTCAGCCCCTTGAAGTCGATTGTATCCAGCAGGTCGTCCCACTGATCCTGTTCCTGTTTTTCCGTGCCTTTGCCATAGTCATGTTTACCCCCTGGTATTTCTACCTTATTTTGAGTATTTACACAAACTATTGTACAGGCCCCTTGGAATCAACACTAAACGTCTTATTCACTTCCTTAAATGTATACCCTGCGTCATAGTTTGATAAAAAATTACCTTTTTCATCTACGACTGAATAGTTACACAATATGTACTACAAATGATTAAAAATATTAATGGTCACTTACTTTATCTTTGTACAACACGATAATTAGGATATGAATGCAATATTTACATACATGCAAGATTTGAATAATGAACAAGACATCGCGGTGTTTTACGATGGAAAGTCGTTCATGATTTTAGTGTGGAGACGGGACATGGAAAGATGCGAATGGTGGTAACATTGATTTTGGGGATTTGATAAAGAAACCCGTTGAGATTTTGCGGGATAATCAAAATATTGCAGAAAGGCTACCGCCTTAACAAAATTGACGCAGCAGCCTTTCTTGTGGAGAACCTGGTTAGAAACGCACCGGGGTAAGTAGTACCTCCTTTCTTTTGCAATCGGGACAAAGCGCTAAATTCGAGTGTGTACTGGAAAAGGTCTTCTCCCGCACCACATCTAGGGCTTCTTTGGTTGTAAAGGGGACACCGCACTGTTCGCAAGGGATAAGCTTAAAGGTCTTATTCCAGAGGGTTCGCGTATCCTTGGTTTCGATACATTCGATGGCATTTACCGGGCAGACCTGAGCGCAGGCGCCGCAACCTATACAGTCCGCGGAACCGGTATCGTAAGGAGTGGAGACCTTTTTAGCGGTTCCTCTCCCCACAGTGGCAATGGCCCCATTTCCCAAGGCAGCACAGGCCGCAGCGCAGCGTCCGCATAACACGCAGGTGAGGTTAGGCGGTAAAACATAGCGCTGGCTTTGGGGAACCGAGTACTCGGTGCAAAGTTGCTGCAAGTACGGGTCTTGAGGCGCCCGATCCCGCAGCATCGAGATGATACCTCGGCGCAGGCGGATTATTTTTTCACTTTTAGTAAGAATTTCACAGGTCCCTTTAAGGGGGTAGACACAGGAGGCAACCACCTTACGCCCAGTTCCTTCATCTATTTCGACCATACAAAGCCGACAGCTTCCCAGGCCTGCAATGGCGTGGTGATGGCATAAGGTAGGTATTACTATACCTTCCCGTTTTGCCACCTTCAGAATAAATTCGTCCTTTTCGGCACGGATACGTTTCCCGTCGATGCTTACCTCAAGCATGAACTGCCTCCGTTTTACTCACCGTCTTCACTGCGCTCAACTTACAGACATCCCGACACGAACCGCAGCTTATACAGCGACTCAGATCTATGCGGTGTTTTTTTTTCTTTTCACCGGAAATTGCCCCTACAGGGCAGGCTTTCTTGCATTGACCGCAGCCTGAACAGGATTCAGTATGGATCACAAACCGGGTGAGATCAGGACAGACCCCGGCAGGACAGCGTTTTTCGTTGATATGGGCTTCGTATTCTTCACGGAAATACTTAATGGTAGATCCTACAGGATTGGGCGCGGTTCTGCCCAGTGCACATAAGGCAGACTCACTCATCACCTCACAAAGCCCTTCCAGTTCTTCGATGTCTCCGGATATGGCCGTACCTTGGCAGATACCGGTAAGGATCTGGAGCATCCGGCGTAATCCTTCACGGCAAGGGGTACATTTACCGCAGCTTTCTTCGGATAAGAAATTGATGTAGTAACGGGCTACCTCCACCATGCAGGTTCGGTCATCCATTACGATTACCCCACCGGAACCCATCATCGAACCGTACTGAGCCAGGGTGTCAAAGTCTATGGCCAGGTCCATAAGGCTGGCAGGAATACAGCCACCCGAAGGGCCGCCGGTCTGTACTGCCTTAAACTTCCGCCCCTGAGGTACACCACCGCCTATCTCAAAGACCAATTTACGGAGCGTAGTACCCATAGGTACTTCCACGAGCCCGGTACGCCGTACCTTACCGACCAGGGCAAAGACTTTAGTACCGGTACTTCCCCTGGTACCGATCGACGCATACGCTTCACCTCCATGGGTGATGATATAGGGTACGTTGGCCAGGGTTTCCACGTTGTTTAGCACCGTAGGCTTGTCCCACAATCCCCGCTCTGCTGAACGAATGTACTTGGTCCGAGGCTCACCCACTCGGCCTTCGATGGAAGCCATCAATGCTGAAGACTCTCCGCAGACAAAGGCCCCGCCTCCGCGGACCACTGAAATGTCAAAGTCTTTACCGTAACCCAGGATGTTTTTACCTAAAAAACCTTTTTCCCGAGCCGCGGCAAGGGCAGTGGTAACGTTCTGTATGGCAAGACCGTACTCGTCCCGGATGTACATGAACCCTTCTTGGGCGCCCACCGCAAGCGCGGCGATTGCCAGCCCTTCGATGACACTGTGAGGATCCCCTTCCATAATAGAACGATCCATGAAGGCCCCAGGGTCTCCTTCGTCACCGTTACAGACCACGTACTTGGGAAAGCCCTTGTACGTAGCACATTCCCGCCATTTTCTACCCGTAGGAAAACCTGCGCCTCCGCGTCCTCGCAAGCCGGATTTTTCTAGCTCCCTGATGATGGCATCTGCGCGCATGGTAAGGGCTTTTTTTAAGCCTTCGTAGCCCCCTCGTGTCATGGAGTCATTAATATCCGCAGGGTCGATAAGCCCGGCATTCCGCAAAGCGATTTTATGCTGCTGGGTATAGAAGGGGTTTTCTTGCTGGGAATGAACCTTCTTGCCTTCCTCGTTGGTGTACAAGAGCCGCTCTACCACGGAACCTTCTGCCAGGGCAGCGACAATATCCCCTGCGTCCCCCTTGGTAACCCGATAGTAAGAGGTATCCTGGGGTAGGATCCGTACTATGGGGCCATGTTCGCAAAAACCATTACAGCCGGTTTTTTTGGTAATCGCCCTTACGGGGACCGCTAATCCACCGGCCCCCAGGGCTTGGGTAAGGGCTTCCACTACCGAAAGAGCACCATGAGCCATACAGCCTGTACCGCAGCATACTAAAATTACCTGATCCCTCATGCTGTTTTCTCGTATTGAGCGAGTAGTTCGCCCACCGTTTCGACTTTGACCTGGGGATGGTATTCGCCATCAATCACCATCACCGGCGCAAGCGCGCAGGCCCCCAGGCAATTCACCGTCTCTAGGGACCAGAGCCTGTCTTTTGTGGTTTCCCCAGAACCAATGCTCAGGGTACGTTTTATCGTATCCAGGAGTAGGGGCGTGCCCCGTAGATGGCAGGCAGTCCCGTCGCAGACTTTAATAAGGTGTTGACCCTTGGGTTCCAGGCTCAAGGCGCGGTAAAAGGTGGCCATCGCATAGAGGGAGGACACCTTTACCTTTTCTTCAGCCAAATACGCAGCCAGTTCTTCCAAGGCTTCCCGGGGAATGTAGCGGCAGCGGTTCTGTACATCCATGAGCATAGCCAAGGCATAGCGCCGCTCCCGTGGGTATGGTTCAAAAATTGCCGTGAATTCGCTGCTCAAAGCCCTAACCCTTTGCGTTTTTGCATGATATGCGCCAAAATACCTGCTGCAGCCTTATGTGGGTCTCCTTCCACATAGAATTTACCCCCGGTAATACCTTCGATGCCTTCGGTAAGCACCTGAGACACCAGGGGGCTGCCCAACACCGGCGGGGGAAGGGAGATATGGGTCATAAGTCCCAAGGCCACGGCCCACACGCCGATGGACACGGCTTTTTCGTGCTGTAGTTCCGGCGCAGAGGCAACCACGGGCAGATCCTTGATAGGCACCTGGAGATAGGCGGCAAGAGCGCCCACCAGGTCCCCTATACGGGAGTTATCCACACAGCTTCCCATGTGCAGTACCGGCGGTAAGGGGCCGCCTAAACCTGCAGCTTCGCCTACCGCGGTTAACACCGCCAGGAGTCCCTTACCTGCATAGGTTTTTGCCCCTTGAGGACTTAAAAAACCGTACTTTGCCAGGGCCTGAGCAGAACAGCCGGTAGCCACCACCAGCACATCCTGGGCCAGCAGCTCTTTGATGAGTGCTACATGGAAGACATCCTGAGGGATCTTCACGTTGTTACAACCGACTACTCCCACTGCCCCTTTGATATTGCCGTTGACGATATTATCCACCAAGGGCTTTAAGGGCTGTACCGCATCCACTTTGGCAAGGGCGCCCACAATCGCCTCTACGCTGAACCCGCCCCAGGCTTCACTCTTGTGCTGAGGTATGCGGATCTTGGAGGGGTCTCGTTTTTTATAGGTTTCGATGGCAAGGCGAAGGATCTTTTGAGCCCCTTCATCCGCATCTTCCGGTTCTATGGGGATGTGTTCTGCATCGGGGAGTTGGGCAATGGCCTGGGTGGTGATGATCTTGGTGTGGTAACAGGCAGCAACCTTGGTGATAGCCGGCATAAAACACTGTACGTCTACCACCATGGCGTCCACCGCACCAGTGATGATGGCAAGTTCTTGGCTTAAGAAATTTCCCGCCAAGGGTACGCCGTGGCGCATAAGCACTTCATTCCCGGAACAGCAGATACCGGCAATGGTAATGCCCTCGGCACCCGCGGCTTTTGCCTCGGAACTCAGTTTATCCGCCCATTCCACCACCTTTTCGGAAACTTCCGGCATGTGGCCGTGGACGATGATATTCACCTTGTTTTTATCCAGGACCCCCATGTTAGCCTCAGTCTTTACCGGCGTGGGAATACCAAAGATGATGTCCTGAACATCGGTCCCCAAGTGCAGTCCTGCATAACCGTCGATGAGGCCGCTCTTGAGGGAAGCCAGCAACAGGTTCATAGGCGAGCCGTCTACACCCATGGCGGTCCCGTGCATGGCCCGGCGGATCTCCCGGTCAGGGTTCCTGGGAAGTATGCCCAACTTTCCCCAGAGTTCTACCCGTTCCGCAGGCGCGGTGGCGGTGAGCCATTTCATAGGCGCCTCAGAATAGTTGCCAAAGTCAGCCAGCGCGGTAAGCGCGATTTCATGGGCCACTTCTTCGTCCTTTTTACCCGCGGTGGTTATGCCGAGTTTAGCAGCTACACCGGGGATTTTATCGGCCCCTTTAAGGGAGTAGGGGGTTTTCCCCTCGGTCATAAGCCGCAAGAGCTGCACCGCACTGTAGGCGTGATCCGTATGGGAAGCTGATCCCCCGGTTACCGAGCGCAAGAGGTTGCGAGCCACAATAAGATCCGCGTCCGCGCCACAAATACCGGTCTTTGGTTCGCCAAAGGGGTTAATACGGCAGGGTCCCTGTAAACAGTTGCGGCAGCACAGCCCCAACTCGCCAAACCCGCATTGAGGTTTCTGCTTTTCGTAACGGTCCCATGCGGTATCAATGCCCTCAGCCGCTGCCTTCTTACATAAGTCCTGTACAGCCGGATCCATAGTCCGTCCGTCCTCGATACATGTATTACATGCCATTGTTTTTCCTCTCTCTTTGATTCATTCACAGTAGAGTCTACTCCATCGCTCTTCAGGGCGAGGAGGTTCATGGAGCTTTAGTGCGCTTCCTCTTGCAAGTGCACCAGGTAGGAACGCCGCTTGGCCTGGGAGAAATCCTCTGGAGTGCCGAAGGTGAGACTGCCTGTAGGACAGGCCTCAACACAGGCGGGACCTGCTGGTCGCGTTGCACAGAGGTCGCATTTACTTATCCCCTGGACCGCTTCCCTTGATTTTTGCGCGGTTTTAAGGGATTCGCAAAGCCCAAAGGGGCAGGCGATGACGCACATCCCGCAGCCAAGACATTGTGCCGCATCATAAACCACCGCACCTTCTTGCCATTTCATGGCGCCCGTAACACAGGCTTTGGCGCATTGGGGTTCCGTGCAATGGCGGCATTGGAGCGGAAAGGCTCCTGCTCCGTAAGGCTCCACATATATGCGGTTTTGTGGTGGAACTGCTTCATGAAGCGCTCCAAAAAGTGTTTTTGATGCTGAGTGGGCGATGCAACAAGCAAGTTCGCAGCTTCTACAGCCCAAACACTTGGCGTCGTCCACAAAAATTGAGAACATAATAACCCCCCATTCAATAGGTTTTAGTGTGAGGGGTATTTGCAGTTTTGTCAAATCTTTTATTGGACTTGTTCGAGAACCCGGTTGGTTCTCGAACAAGTCTCCAAAAAAACGTGGATTTCTTAGTAAAATCCACATTTTTTATCGTTTTTTAAGCGGAAGTTGTTCGGAAACAGAGGTTTCCGAACAACTCTATTAGGTACTGTCATTCCCGCTGAGTAGACAGGAACATCGTCCTGAAACAAGGGGTTTCTACAGAGTCGGACCTATGCTAGTAGTCTGACAAAGTTATATATTAGGATATAACCATTTTAGTTTGATTCTCGCATCATCCGTTGCGAATTGCCAATCGACCGATTTTATGTCGGCATTTCGCTTGGCCTCCCATGCAGAAACTTGCGTTTGGAGTTCCTCAATGGTGGCAATGCGTTTTCCCAGACACTGCCTGGTCATCGCACTCAGTTCAATTGCCGCTCTATTGAGCCAACTCCCGTGTTTCGGCGTCAAGTGTATTTCCAGTCGTTTGGCCAATTTCAGGATCAAAGGTTTCGTAAAGAGATGAAACGGTATGCGTATTCAGGTTGTCCATGCCCAGTCGTACTTTTACGACATTCGGGTACTATACTTCAAGCAATTCTTGAATCCCCAGTGCCCAATCCCGCTTGGTTCTTCTTTCCGACGCGTGAACCTGCCTCCACCCCCGATCGGTTCGGTGAACATAAAGATACTGCCGCTTCCTTCACCAACCCTCTTGGGCGGTCTCCCCGGTTCCATAGGGATGGATTTACACGTTTCACCGAGAAAGTGATACGGCTGTTCGTCCATATAGATATCGGGATGTTCCGGTTATAGGGCAACCGGTATAGTTCCAGGATATCCTCCATACACGCGACAAACGCTCTGTTTCGGCTGGGGGAAATACATCAGGGTTTTCTTAAATAGAGTTGTTCAGAAATTCACGTTTTTAGAGGGCCTCGGAGGGTCCCGGGACACGGTTTCAAGAATCTTCAGCTCTACGATCCGATCCGTCAGGAGTCTCACCGTCCATCGGCGAAAACCCTGCGGCGGTTCTCCGCAGGCACGTGCAATGATACGCTCCTCCCCGTCTCCAGTCACAAAGGGCGGATTGGTCGCTTTGGTGCGTTTGAATCTCAGCGTATAACTTTGTCAATGTACTAGTCTTTGTGGGAGATGGCCCGCTTGTTTACCGGCAAAGGAATAAACCGCCTACAGGGACAAGTTGTCATTGTTACGGCGTATCCCCGCATACGCCCCGAATGTCTCACGCCTAGTCCATGGGAGACGCTCAACCAGTCCTAAAGGCTTACTCCTTTATCTCGTAGAAGGATGTTTGTATAGTTTTTAATTGGTTGTATTGGAATTCTAGGCGCCCTATTTCTTTTTCGTATCCTCCGGTATAGGATCTTTTTTTGAGGTCATAGTCATTCACCTTGCTTTTGAGCATAGTGAAGAACGAATCAATTAAATCCCGAATTGAAGGGATAAGAGCGCTGATGATAAAATTAATCGAATCAGTAACACAATCTTCTTTTATTGTTTTTTTAGCGCCCTTCGTCGCGCTCAGAGCGCTGCTGAAACCTATTATTCCAGCAACAGCGCCTACTCCAGGAATAACTAAAGACAAAGCGAAGGCTCCTAAACCTGCTGCTATTGCTACTCCAATATCGCCGTCTGAATGGGTTATAGTATACGCTTTGGGGAAATCTTTATCTTGAAATACCCTGGAGAAACTGGTGAGCAATTCATCAAACTGCGCATCATGGCAATCTTTTTCAACCATAGTCAACCATGCGTTTTGGTATATCGTATCTTCAAGAATATCATCAATTATTTTTTTTGCAAATTTCTTTGTATCATCATGATAAGAATCTTCCCAACCTGAATTCTGCTTTAATTGCTCAAACGCATCTCTGCATTTACTTATCCATAAACCGTCCTCTAATCCTAATACCTTATTGATAGTATTCGCATGATGCACATCTATAGTATATCGTATCTTTTGTAGTTGTTTCTGCGCTTCGGTGTTTTTTTGCTGGATTACGATTTGATTTTTCTGTTTCAGTTCGTTAATAGTACATTCAAGCATGGTAATATCATTCCCTATTAACGCCAACTGTTCATGTATTGCATTGTCTAATAGTGAAGTTCGTGCAGTTTGCCGGATATGGTGTGCCTTTTCTGGAGAAAGCATAATTTTTTTGATCCACTTTTCAAAATGGGTTATATCTTTATTCTTTCCAGAAGCAGATGTATAAAAAATAGTTCCTTTTCCGACACATGAATTACCCGTGTTTTTGAAATAATAGCCTGCCACATCTTGTATATCCTTAATGCTTCCACCGCCTTCCAGCATACTATCAATGCGGTTGATAACAAAAACAACATTACCGCCTAATAGTTTATTTATACTCATGAATGTCTCTTTCTCGCTTCTTGATAGCAATTGGGTTGCATCATACACGATAACCGCTAAATCACTATGACGAACCGCCTCTAATGACATCTCAGTAAGCCGATCATCGTCATCTAAGCCCGGCGTATCAACAAACATAACATTTCTGAGCCATTTGCTGGGAATACCGATACCAATTTCTGTTACGCCTGAAGTCCTCACTCCTTCCAATGATTTTTCTTTTGCCAAAATATAATCGTGTATGGTATTAATGGGAATTTGTTTTTTTACCTTGTTTTCTAAGGTATATGCAAAAGATGTTTCCGCGAAAAAGACTTTGGTAACTACTGCCGTTGCCGTAGTTGTACGAACCGGCAGAAGCGTAACGCCTAATAAGGCATTGACCAGTGATGTCTTACCTGACTTAAATCTTCCGCAAAAGGTTATACGGAGCGGATCCGTATCAGGGTAAGTAACCATATTGAGTATGCTTTTTTTACGGTGAGCATACTCAATAATTGCTGAATCGAAGGTCATTCGTCAACCTTTTCACAAAAGCGCAGTAAGTCCTGTTTATACTGTTCTAATTGCTGTAGCATACTTGTTCCTTTGTAACGAACTGGATACCTGTACCCTTACCATTTACTTGCAATGCGAGCAATATCCGCTATTGAAACCGTTCTGTTGTACAACTGAGTGTATACTATGTTGATTAAGTCAAACATTTTTGACAGGTTCTCCAGTTCACGATTGTTTTCGTTTTCAATATTTCTCTTCAGTTGCAAAATTAGTGCTCGTTGGTGTTCCCGTACATCGCTTATGATCTGTTTTTCTTTTGATATAAGACGCTTAGCTTCGTCATCAAAGAAGCGGTTAATCCTTGCCTTCATTGCATCGAAAGCGTCGGAATTATCACGCACTGCTAATTTCGATAAAATATCCTCCTGGAAAAAGTCTTCTAGTATTTTCTCTTCCATTTTCCGCAGATATGGAAAAGTTTGACCTGTTGACCTAAGCGCATGAACCACCGGCAGGACAGCGAGAATTAGCAAACATATTACCAGATTGATACTCCTTTCTTTGATAAATTCTCCCCAGCATTTTTTAGAACCGGCTATGCCTTCAATCATCAAACCTGGATCGCCTAATATGGTGCTCACCAGAACTTGTACAGCATCTATTGATGCATCATCTGCGTCAGATAGAACGACAGTCCCGGTTAATATATTTTTAATCATAGCCAATTCACGGGAGAAGGTTTTTATTTGCTCATTTAAATTATTTTGAAGCACTTCCATATCATCAGAGATGATCGTCTCAACCCTTGTTCCCCAGAAATTG